>JANOVD010000016.1:0-13298 GCA_031417255.1 Chitinophagaceae bacterium | reverse complement strand
CAATGTGATTGAAAGAATAATTGTGAATAACGCAAAAAACCAAAAAGCTAATTATCCAATGAGCTGATATGCTGATGTATGTCGCAGATACTAAGGAAATTTTGGAAAAAGCACATCAGCAAATCAACACATCAGCACATACTAAATAACCATGACTCTTGTAATTGTAATCATAATACTTGCTTTAATATTCGACTACATCAACGGCTTTCATGATGCAGCAAACTCAATAGCTACGGTAGTTTCTACCAAAGTGCTTACACCTTTTCAGGCCGTGGTTTGGGCAGCTTTTTTTAATTGTATAGCTTATTTTATTTTTAAAGATCATGCAGTTGCCGATACCATCAGCAAAACAGTTAACAAAGAATTTATTACGTTACCGGTTATTTTATCGGGCCTTATTGCTGCTATTTTCTGGAATTTATTAACCTGGTGGTATGGTATTCCTTCCTCTTCATCTCATACATTAATTGGTGGGTTTGCGGGTGCAGCAATAGCGCATGCAATATCTGTAAAAGGCATAGGTATAAGTTGGGGTAAGATTGTAGAATCAGATATTATTTTCAAAACGATTATTTTTATTTTTCTGGCACCGCTTATTGGAATGGTTATTTCAATTTTTATAACCATAGTTACTGTTATGCGAAACGTTTGGTTAAGATTGGGGATTATAGCTGTGCTTACCATTTTTACTGTTTTTTTATTCGACAATTTTGAAACCCGTAAAATGGATGAAAATTTGCAAAAATTTTTAAAAGTTGATAAATATAAAAAAGAAATAAAAGTAACATTAGCCAAAAAAGAAAAGAATCCCAATGATACTAGCCTTATAAAAGCTTATAATACCGCAAACGAAAAACTCGAAAAGGCACTTCCCAACTATAATAAAATAGCCCTGCTTGTTGATGATTACGATAAGCATGGCGCAATAAATATTGCAAAACAGGCATATGACAATGGGTGGTTAAAAGACATTGAAGCCAGCAGGCTGAAAGATGATGTACGTAATGCAAATGACTTTCTTGTACTGGAAGCAAAATCTGCAAGCGATGATAAACTAAAAGCAGAATATACTATTGCAAAAGATGTTACAGAAAAATATAAAGAACCGCTGAAATTTTTTTTAGCGAAGAAAATATCAGCCGATAGTGCATTTATTGCCATTAATGCAATCTATCCCATAAAAGAAGCAAACATCGAAAAAGTAAAAAAGAAAATTACATCATTCAGTATTGAAAAAGCATTGGCAAAGGATATAGACAAAGCCGATAACAGTATGATCGTGTGGGGAATAATCTTTACTTCAATTTTATTTTGCCTGGTTTATATATATGTAGAAAAAATAAGAACACCAACTGCATTCAAGGTTGCCAATATGTTTAAGAAACTGCAGTTGTTAAGTTCGGCAGCATTCAGTATTGGCCATGGTGGTAACGATGCTCAAAAAGTAATGGGTATTATTGGTGCAGCATTGATTGCCAATGGATCAATACAGAATTTTTCTGATTTGCCCAACTGGGTACCTATTGCCTGTTATCTGGCTATTGGCGTGGGTACCATGAGCGGTGGCTGGAAAATCATTAAAACGATGGGTACAAAAATTACTAAAGTTACACCACTTGAAGGTGTGGCAGCAGAAACGGCAGGTGCTTTTACTTTGTTTTTTACCGGCCAAATGGGTATACCTGTATCTACCACGCATACCATTACAGGCAGCATTATTGGTGCAGGTGCTACCAAACGTTTAAGTGCTGTTAGATGGGGAGTTACTGTAAATCTTTTATGGGCGTGGATTTTAACCATTCCGGTAAGTGGTTTACTGGCTGCTGGCACTTATTATATAGTTCGTTTATTTCTGTAAAACAGCAATTAAATAATGTCAATTTTAAATCACTCATCACCATGAGTGATTTTTTTGTTTCCTTTGCATATGAACAAGATTTTGGTTACCGGCGGCTGTGGTTATATTGGTGCACATACCATTGTTGATTTAATTGAAAATGGATTTGATGTCATCTCGGCAGATAATAACTCCAGGAGTAACGATAATATTCTGGATTCTGTTGAAAAAATTACCGGTAAAACCGTTAAGAACTATAAAGTTGATCTTTGCATTTACGATGATACGGTTGCTATCTTTCAGGAAAACCCTGACATCATTGGTATCATTCATTTTGCTGCCTATAAATCGGTTGGCGAATCGGTTAAAAATCCTTTGCTTTATTTCGAAAATAATTTAAACTCACTCATCAACATTTTAAAATGTGCCGATGAGTTTGCCATTCCCAATTTTGTTTTTTCATCTTCCTGTACTGTTTATGGTAATCCTGATGCAATTCCGGTAACCGAGGAAACGCCCATGAAAGCCGCTGAATCGGCATATGGTGCTACCAAACAAATGGGAGAGCAGATCGTTAAAGAAGCCGTAAACTGTTCACAGAACCCTGCGGGCAATAACAGTAATGCTATTTTACTCAGATATTTTAACCCGGTTGGTGCACACCCATCAGCCTTAATGGGCGAACTGCCGTTGGGCAAACCCGAAAACCTGGTACCCGCTATAACACAAACAGCCATTGGCAAAATACCTATGATGCAGGTTTGGGGTAACGATTACGAAACCCGTGACGGTAGCTGCGTTAGGGATTATATACATGTTTGTGATATTGCTCATGCTCATACACTGGCACTTAATTATCTGCTGCAAAATAAAAACGAAACCAATTGCGATGTTTTTAATTTGGGAACAGGTGATGGCCACACCGTTTTGGAAATTATAAACGAATTTGAAAAAACAAGTGAGGTAAAACTTAATTACGAGATTGGGGCCCGGCGCTCCGGAGATGTAGTTGCCATTTTTGCCAATAATGATAAAGCTAAGAACCTGTTGGGCTGGCAACCAAAATACAGCCTGAAGGAAATGATGGCCACTGCCTGGAAATGGGAGCTGAAACTGAAAGAAGATGAAAAAATATTTAATGCTTCCAATGCAGATTTGAATTAAAAATCTGCCACCGTTAATTTTAAACACTTACTGTATATTTTCTAAAACTTTGTGGGCAACTTTCTCATTCTCATTTGCCACCCTTCAAATCTTTCTTTTACTTTGCGACAATTCTAATTTTAGTTACAAATACATTTTCATTTTATGCTCAACGAAATTCAGGTTTCAGGTAATAAAGATACCCGCAGTGGTTTTGGCGATGGCATTTTAGAAGCCGCCCGTAAAAATCCAAATATCGTAGCGCTAACGGCAGACCTTGCCGGCTCATTAAAATTAAACGGATTTATAAAAGAATTTCCCGAAAGGTTTATTCAGTGTGGTATTGCCGAAGCCAATATGATGGGCATTGCAGCAGGCTTAACCATCGGCGGTAAAATTCCTTTTACTACAACTTTTGCCAATTTCTCAACAGGAAGGGTGTATGATCAAATACGCCAGAGCATTGCGTACAGCGGTAAAAATGTAAAAATTTGTGCATCGCATGCCGGACTTACTTTGGGCGAAGATGGTGCCACACACCAGATTTTAGAAGATATTGGATTGATGAAAATGCTGCCGGGCATGACGGTGATCGTTCCTGCAGATTATAATCAAACTAAAGCAGCAACCATGGCTATTGCAGATTACGAAGGCCCCGTTTACCTGCGCTTTGGCCGGCCTGTTTGGCCCATATTTACCAACGAGGCCGATTTTATAATTGGTAAAGCGCAGCAGTTTTCCGAAGGAACTGATGTATCTATTTTTGCATGCGGCCACCTGGTTTGGAAAGCCATTGAAGCGGGAAAAATATTGCAGGAAAAAGGCCTCAGTGTTGAAGTAATAAATATTCATACCATTAAACCGCTTGATGTAGAGGCTGTAGTGGCTTCTATACGTAAAACAAAATGTGCAGTAACTGCCGAGGAGCATAATATTATTGGCGGCCTTGGCGATGCTATTGCCCAAACAGCAGCCAAAAATTTCCCAATACCTATTGAATATGTTGGTACCAACGATACTTTTGGCGAAAGCGGAAAGCCATTGGATCTGTTAAAAAAATATGGTTTGGATACCAGTAATATAGTTGCAGCGGCCGAAAAAGCAATAGCAAGGAAGTAAAGCATATTAAACCTTTTGATAAAAAGCCAATCTTATTTGTGCTTCGTAGCTCAAAACAGTAATTTAATCAGTTTTAGTTAAATTGCTAAGCGAAGAAGTAAGATTGGTTTTTTTATTTTTACGCTCAACCAACTATGACTGAAAACTTAGACGATAAAGAACTACTGATACAGTTCAGGGAACCTGCAACTAAAGAGCGCAGCTATACTCTTATCATAAAAAAATACCAGGAAAAATTATATTGGCATGTCCGCCGTATGGTTGTATCGCACGATGATGCCAACGATGTATTGCAGAATATGTTTATTAAAGTATGGAATTCTCTTGAGAATTTCAGGGAAGACAGTCAGTTATACACCTGGCTTTACCGCATTGCCACCAACGAAAGCCTTACGTTTCTGGAACAGCAGAAAAAAAGGTCTTCGGTATCGCTCAGCGATGTGGAAACCGGGTTAAGCAATAAACTACAGGCCGATAAACATTTTGATGCCAATAAACTGGAATGGAAATTACAAGTTGCCATACAGCAGTTACCTGAAAAACAGCGGGTTGTATTTAATTTAAGGTATTACGATGAAATGCCTTATGAGAAAATGAGCAGGGTGTTGGAGACCAGTGAAGGGGCACTAAAAGCAAGCTATCATCATGCAGTAAAAAAAATAGAAAATTTTATACTGAATAGTTAAACTTTTTACACAAAACAGAGTCTGAATTAGGTAGATGGAAAATAGAATAGACATATTGAACGAATTAAAAGAATTGAGTCCCGTAGTGGCTGCAATCCAAAAAGTAAATGTTTTTACGGTTCCCGAAGGATATTTTGTACATCTTAGTACCGATATTTTGGTAGGCATTGAAAAAGGCTTAAGTAATACTGCTTCTTCCGTTTCTGATGTGCCAACCGGATATTTTGATACACTTGCTGATACAATTCTATCTAAAATAAAAGCACTGGATGCAGAAGATGCGGCTGTAGAAATAAGGGCATTATCACCTATGTTGTACAGCATTCAAAACGAAAATGTTTTTGTAGTACCAAAAAATTATTTTGAAAACCTAAGTGGAACTGTTTTAAATAAAGTAAAACCGCAGCCTAAAGTTGTTACCATGCAAAGGCGAGCTTCCGTTTTCTTTAAATACGCTGTAGCAGCGGTTTTTACAGGGGCAATGGCATTGGGTGTTTTAAAATTTGCCGGAGGGGATAAGGAAATTATTTTACCTGATTATGTTACAGCAGGATTACAGGTGCAGGATGTTGATCAGGAACTGGCAAAGATATCTGATGATGAAATTATAAAATTCCTGGAGGCTAGTGGTACTGATGTTAATGCTGCCATTGTTGCCAACAGTATTGATGAAAATGAATTGCCAACTCAGGAAGATTACCTGCTGGATGAAAAGGCATTGGATAAATACCTAAACAGCATCAACATTGATGCATTAAAAAATTAAATGACGATCATGAAAAAATATATACTCATATTGACTCTTTTATTTGGCGGATCTTCTTTGACTTTTGCACAGGAAAACCAGCCCGGAAATGATTTAGCCAAGCAGGAAAGAATCCAGGCACTTTATGTTGCTTATGTAACACAACAATTGAAATTAACTCCTGACGAAGCTCAAAGATTTTGGCCGGTGCACACCCAGTTTGAAGCTGAGCTAAAGGGAGTAAATAAAGAATTACCTGAATTACCTAAACAACAGGCCTACCTTGATATCAAAAAAAAGTACCAGGATAATTTCATCAAAATAGTTGGAGTTAACAGATGTGAAAGGTTTTTTAGAATGAGCGATGAGTTTAAAAGAAAACTAAGAGAAAGGGTTCAAAGGCCTGGTGGTCAGCAAAGGCAAAGACCTCCAGTAAGGCGTGGCCAGTAAATAAAATTTTTTCCACAAGACAGAACTCCCTTTTAAAGGTTTTAACTTTAAAAAGGGAGTTTTTTATATGTATTTTTTCTGTGTTTCCCGATTTTATCGGGACAGGTCTGTGCTTCTGTGGCAAATCCCCTGCAAATCATATTTTTTTCAATTTGCTTCTCTGATTTTTTGCCATTCCGCCCCTGTTCCCCTACCTTTGCAGCCTGAAAAAAAGGCCTCTTAATAAAAATATCAAATAACAATTATGGTAGAAATTAAACCAGACGAAATTTCCGCAATTCTTCGCCAGCAGTTAAGCAATTTTAATGCAGGTGCCAGTTTAGAAGAAGTAGGAACAGTTTTACAGGTAGGTGACGGTATTGCCCGTGTTTATGGATTGAACAATGTTCGTTCTGGTGAACTGGTTGAGTTTGACAATGGCGTAAAAGCAATTGCCCTTAACCTGGAAGAAGATAATGTGGGTGTGGTATTGATGGGCGACAGTGCCGAAATTAAAGAAGGTGATAAAGTAAAACGTACCGGCCAGATCGCTTCTATTAAAGTAGGAGAAGGCATGAGCGGCCGTGTTATAAATACACTGGGCGAACCAATTGACGGTAAAGGCCCTATCAAAGGCGAATTATACGAAATGCCGCTGGAGCGTAAAGCACCTGGCGTAATTTTTCGTGAGCCGGTAAAAGAGCCACTGCAAACAGGCATCAAAGCAATTGATGCGATGATACCAATTGGCCGTGGGCAGCGGGAATTGATCATTGGCGACAGGCAAACGGGTAAATCGGCTATTGCCATTGATACCATCATCAACCAAAAAGAATTTTACGCAGCGGGCAAGCCTGTTTATTGTATATATGTGGCAATTGGCCAAAAAGCTTCTACCATTGCAGGTGTAATGAAGACCTTGGAAGAGTATGGCGCCATGGCTTATACAACCATCGTTGCTGCATCTGCTTCTGATCCTGCTCCGTTACAGTTCTATGCACCATTTGCAGGCGCTGCAATAGGTGAGTTCTTCCGTGATACCGGAAGACCGGCTTTAATTATTTATGATGACCTGAGTAAACAGGCTGTTGCTTACCGTGAGGTTTCTTTGTTGTTAAGAAGGCCACCGGGTCGTGAAGCTTATCCCGGTGACGTATTCTACCTGCATAGCCGTTTATTGGAAAGAGCAGCAAAAGTTGTATCTAAAGATGAGATTGCACAGCAGATGAATGATCTTCCTGAATCTATCAGGCATCTGGTAAAAGGTGGAGGTTCTTTAACGGCCCTACCAATTATTGAAACGCAGGCTGGTGACGTATCTGCCTATATTCCTACAAACGTAATTTCTATTACCGACGGACAGATATTTTTGGAAGGTAACCTGTTCAATGCAGGTATCCGCCCCGCTATTAACGTGGGTATCTCTGTAAGCCGTGTGGGTGGTAATGCACAGATAAAATCAATGAAAAAAGTTGCCGGAACTTTAAAATTAGACCAGGCGCTTTACCGGGAGCTTGAGGCTTTCAGTAAATTTGGTGGCGATTTGGATGCCGCAACAAAGAACGTAATTGATAAAGGCGCAAGAAACGTGGAAATATTAAAGCAGTTGCAATATTCTCCCATGAGTGTTGAAAAACAGGTTGCTATGATCTATTTAGGAACACAGGGTTTATTAAGAGAAGTAGCTGTTAAAAAAGTAAAAGCATTTGAAGAGCATTTTTTAATGGAAATGGAAAATAAACATCCTGAAGTTTTAGCTGAATTTAAGAAAGGTAATTTAAGCGATGATGGTATTGCTAAAGTTACTGAGTTGGCTAAAGGGTTAACCGGGCAATACAAAGCTTAAAACTAAAATTATAAAAAACGAAAGGAGAGAAGCAATTCTCTCTTTTTTATTGCCGAAATGTCATTAAAAATAAACTGGCGTATTCTTTGTAAATTATACATAAATAATAATTTACTATGACAGGGATAATAATCATATCAGTACTATTTATGCTCATTGGCATGCTGGTTCAGTACAGGTTAAAAAGCAAATTTGCTGAATATGGCAAAGTGCCTACCAGCAGTGGTTTAAGCGGAAAAGAAATTGCAGAAAAAATGCTGCGTGATAATGGCATTTACGATGTTCAGGTAATTTCTGTAGATGGATTTTTATCTGATCATTACAATCCGCTAAATAAAACGGTAAACCTCAGCCCTGATGTGTATACAGGTACAACAGTTTCTGCTGCCGCAGTGGCAGCACACGAATGTGGCCATGCGGTACAACATGCCACAGCTTACTCTATGTTAATGTTGAGAAGCAGATTGGTGCCGGCTGTAAAAATCAGCAGCACTTTATCGCAATGGATCATCATAATTGGACTGGGTTTTATGGGCTTTGGTGGAGGCAGCCCAGCAATTTTATTAGCAGGCATTCTATTATTTGCAGTAACAACTTTGTTTACTGTAATTACCCTTCCGGTTGAATTTGATGCATCTGCAAGGGCTTTAAAATGGCTCGATGGTGCCCGGATTACCACGCAAACCGAACACACAAAAGCAAAAGATGCGCTAAAATGGGCAGCCATGACTTATGTAGTTGCAGCATTGGCTTCTATTGCCATGCTGGTACAATATATTTTAATTTACCAGGGCCGCAGCAGGGATTAAACAAATTACCTGTTCCTTTTTTTAGGGCAATACAATCAACTATATTTGCTTACCGTAAATACTTTTAAATAACAGCAATAACTATATTATGAATTTTGGAAAAGAATTTGAAAAATACGCCATAAAACACAGGGGCATTAGTAGTAATACACTTGATAGTTATTTAAAGCATAGCATCCCAAATGCTGTTGCTTCTTTCCCCCCTTCGGGGGGTGGGGGGGCTGGGGGGGTCACCAACCTTACACCCAACATCATTGAAGAGCGGCCTATGAATATCGCCGTAATGGATGTGTACAGCCGTTTGATGATGGACAGGATCATCTTCCTGGGTTATCCCATCAGCGATGAAGTGGCAAATATTGTAACCGCACAATTATTATTTTTAGAAAGTACCGACCGTACCAGGGATATCCAGATGTATATCAATTGTCCCGGTGGTGGTGTATATGCCGGTTTAGGAATGTACGATACCATGCAGTTTATTACACCTGATATTGCAACTATTTGTACAGGCATGGCAGCCAGTATGGGAGCGGTTTTGATGTGTGCAGGCGCTAAAGGGAAACGAACTGCGCTAAAGCATAGCCGCATTATGATGCATCAGCCAAGTGCTGGCGCAGGCGGACAGGCGAGTGATATTGAAATTACAGTTAATGAAGTAAGAAAAGTTAAGCAGGAGTTGTACGAGATCATTGCCTTTCATACCAATCAGCCGGTTGAAAAAGTTGCAGTTGATTGCGACCGGGATAAATGGATGACATCAACAGAAGCAAAAGAATATGGCCTGATTGATGAAGTGTTATTAATGAACCAGAAAAAACAAAAGAAAGATCAGTAATAAAAAACAACCATCAGTTATGAATTTTTATAAAAACAATAATACCCGTTTTGAGGATGATGATAAGCCCGAAGCCACGCCGGAAAATCCCATGGAAAAAATGATGAGTAGCTGGCAGTTTGATAAAAAATTTATTGAGCAGCGCAAAGTATTTTTATGGGGCGTGGTTGATGATAAGAGTGCAAAGGATATTACAAACAGGTTGATGTACCTGGAGGCTTTAGACCCCGGGAAGGAAATTACTTTTTATATTAACAGTCCGGGTGGTATGGTAACCAGCGGCATGGTAATTTATGATACCATGCAAATGATCAGCAGCCCGGTAAGCACTGTTTGTATGGGCATGGCGGCCAGCATGGGTAGCATATTATTGAGCGGAGGCACAAAAGGCAAACGCTATATTTTCCCCAATGGCGAGGTTATGATACACCAACCAAGCGGTGGCGGACAAGGAACCAGTGCCGACCTGGAAATTATGGCCGAGCAAATCAGGAAAACCAAATTGCTTGGTGCTGAAATACTGGCCAAAAACTGCGGACAAACCGTTGAAAAAGTGATGAAAGACTTTGACCGTGACTACTGGATGAACGCCAATGAATCGGTGGCATATGGCATTGTAGATGATGTTTTGAAGAAAATTTAAAGAAAAGTCTGAAATATTACCCGAAAGCCTCCGAAAGAGACTTTTTTTATACATTTTTAATAATAAGCAACGTTATAGGTTTCCCGTATGTCTTAATGATACTTTATATTGCTTTTATGTAACTTTACAGCTATTAAATAAATGGGTTTAGATAAACTGAGAAACTGACATGGCTAAACAACAAACTTTACATTGCTCTTTTTGCGGCCGCAACCGCGATGAGGTTAAAATACTCATTGCCGGGCAGGATGGGCATATTTGTGAAAACTGTGTTGAGCATGCCGAAGAAATAATTGAACAGGAACTGGGCAATGCCAAAGACAATAAGCATAATACATCACCAGCACATAAATTAACGGTAAGAAAACCCATTGAGATAAAAAAATTCCTGGATGAATATGTAATCGGCCAGGAAGATGCAAAGAAAATACTGGCTGTTGCTGTTTACAATCATTATAAAAGACTGAATCAAAAAATAGAGAATGATGTTGAGATTGAAAAAAGCAACATCATTATGGTTGGCGAAACCGGTACCGGTAAAACCCTGCTGGCAAAAACTATTGCCCGTATGCTGAATGTACCCTTTGCCATTGTTGATGCCACTGTATTTACCGAAGCCGGTTATGTGGGCGAAGATGTTGAGAGTATGCTCAGCCGTTTATTACAGGCATGTAATTATGATGTGCCCTCTGCTGAAAAAGGAATTGTATTTATTGATGAGATTGATAAAATTGCCCGCAAAAGCGATAACCCTTCTATTACCAGGGATGTGAGTGGCGAAGGTGTACAGCAGGGATTATTAAAATTATTGGAAGGAACCGAAGTGCTGGTGCCACCACAAGGCGGACGTAAACACCCCGAGCAAAAACTGATAAAAGTAAATACACAGAACATACTGTTTATTTGCGGCGGTGCATTTGATGGTGTAGATAAAATTATTGCCCGCCGGGTAAATACCAATGCCATTGGTTTTAATGTAAATAAAGAATTGCAGGATTACCAGCACAATAACCTGCTGCATTTTGTTAATGCGGTTGACCTTAAACATTTTGGATTGATACCCGAACTGCTTGGCCGTTTGCCCGTGGTAACTTATCTGAATCCTTTAGATGCCGAAACCCTCCGCAACATTTTAACCGAACCCAAAAATGCATTGATAAAACAGTTTTCCCGTTTATTTGAAATTGAAGGCATTGAACTGAAATTTGAACCCGCTGTTTTTGATTTTATGGTAGAAAAAGCCCTTGAATATAAACTGGGCGCCCGTGGCCTGCGCAGCATCTGCGAAAGCATCCTCACCGATTCGATGTACGAATTACCATCTCAAAAAGTAAAAGTATTTGAAGTTACTTTGGAGTATGCCAAACGTAAATTCAGCAGCAGTAAACTGAGTATGCTGAAGGTTGCGTAGTACATGGTCTGACGCCCCCGTCTGACCATGCAATTGAACAATGGATAATGTATGCGCATTAAAATTATTGCTACAATATTTATTTGCTTTTATTCATTTAAAAGTCTTTCTCAATTTAAAATTCCAGTGTACATTATTGGTTCAAAAAAAATAAATCTGGATAGCAGCAATAACATACAGATTTTTCAATTTTTTTCAGATTCTACTTTTACACTGGTAAACTACCATAGCATTCAGTACAAAATATTCAGAACTGAAACACGGGGCAGGTATTCAAAACAAAGAGATACGCTTTTTCTTAACGACTCAGGTTCAAAGTTTTTTCCTTTTACTAAAGAGAAGAACCATTACAAAGAATTGTCGAAAGACGAGAGAATGCAGTTATATCCGGCAAAAATTATTATACAAAATGTGGAATCTCAGTACATCAGTTATCTGAATATCCCCCGGAAAATATATGTTAACACTTATTGGGCGGCTGTTGAGCTTGACAAAATGTATAAAAAGAAGCAAAAGCATTACGAAGAAACAAGGTATCTGCAATTTTAAATATTAAAAGAAAGGAATGCCCTGTTAATGGGATTCCTCTCCAATTTTAAAACAGCCCAATATCATTTTAATTAACAAATTCTCTTAGTTGTTTAAAATTTCTGCTTAAATTTAATGTATGGAAACAACTTTTATTACAGATACAAAAGGCAATAAATTATCTGCGGTTCTCCCCATAAAAAAATATATGAAATTACTGGAGGATGCCGAAGAGCTTGAAGACATACGCCAGTATGATGCTGTAAAAGCACGTAAAGAAAAATCTACATCTTTTAATGAGTTTGTAAAGCAGCACAAGCAAAGAAAAAAGACCAATGGAAAAACTATATGATATAGAAATTACGGCTACAGCAAAGAAGCAATTGACTAAACTTCCACTCACTATTACTGATAAATTAATAAAAGCCATTCAGGAATTGGCCAAAAACCCAAGGCCTATTGGGTACAAAAAGCTTAAAGGCCGGCCCGGTTACAGAATCAGAAAGGGTGATTATAGGATTATTTATGAAGTTTACGACGCCAAATTAATAATAAATGTGGTTACTGTTGCACATAGAAGTGAAGTTTATGAGTAGTAGATAAATCAATGGTTGCTTAATGAAATTATTGTTCCATAGTTCTTTTCTCCCCAATTTTCAAACAACCCAATATCATTTTAGGTGGTTGTGTTATTTCATTTTATTTTTACACGGTTGCAACACTCCGATTAGATAACAGTTCAATAATGGTATGTGGTACAAGTGAGTGACACAACGATGTTAAATTGAAAACCAAATGCTTGTCCCCAAAAAAATAAAATTACCGGCCAGGCAAATCTAAAATCGTAAATCTAAAATCATAAATTTAAAATGGTAGATGTTATTCTTGGTATGCAATGGGGCGATGAAGGCAAAGGTAAAATTGTAGATTATTTTGCTAAAAATTACGATGTGATTGCCCGTTTTCAGGGCGGCCCAAATGCGGGGCATACGTTGTATGTTGATGGAAAAAAAATTGTGCTGCACCAGATACCCAGTGGTATTTTTCATGAAGATAAAGTGAACCTGATTGGTAACGGTGTGGTGCTGGATGCCATTACACTAAAAAGAGAATGTGATAATGTAGCAGCTTTTGGAGTTGATTATAAAAAGAACCTGTTTATAAGCGAACGTGCACACCTTATTTTGCCTACACACCGTGCGTTGGATAAAGCCAGCGAACAAAGCAAAGGCAACGAAAAAATTGGAAGAACACTAAAAGG
>JANOVD010000015.1:0-2914 GCA_031417255.1 Chitinophagaceae bacterium | reverse complement strand
CTTTTTACAACTGATGATTGACAAAGAAGGCAAATTTAATTTGAATTTTGAAGATGATTTGGTGAAAGGTACATGTGTGGTGCATGATGGAGTGATCACAAATGAAAGAGTAAGCCAGTTAATTAGCTAAGAGGACAAAAGAGAAAAGGAGTAGGAACACGCCTCTGGCGTGTTCAAAGTAATCGGATTTTAATAACCAACTTTTAAAATTTACTAAATGGAAAATATTCTAAATTTTATCTCAACCCACCAACAGATCATTTACATAGTTGTATTAATGGTCTTTGTTGGCATTGAAGTGATAGGCCGTGTGCCCAGTGTTTTGCATACACCTTTAATGAGTGGGGCAAATGCAATACACGGCGTAGTGGTCATAGGCGCCATCATTGTTATGGGTAAAGCAGAAACAGATAATTACTTCGCATTGGTTCTCGGATTTCTGGCTGTGGTGCTTGGTACACTAAATGTGGTTGGCGGATTTGTCGTAACCGACAGGATGCTGGAAATGTTTAAGAAGAAAAAGCCCCCTCTATCTCCCCCGAAGGGGGAGGAAACCTTGTAGATGGAAGCGAAGATGATGTGATGAAATCAGTAAAAAAATAGCACACATTGAATTTAATTTTAAAAAATATTTTTTAATCTTTTACACAATCTTCTCCATTTCCTCCCCCACGGGGGGAGATAGAGGGGGCCGCTTATTATGGAATTTAATATACTCACAATTTGTTACCTCGTTGCTTCCGTAACTTTTATTATCGGGCTTAAAATGTTATCAAATCCTGCAACTGCACGTAAGGGAAATTTACTGGCAGCATTCGGAATGGGAGTTGCCATTTTTGGCACCATCTTTTTATATACCGATCAGCAAACCCACGAACGGCTTGGTAATTATGCCTGGATATTTGGCGGCTTATTGGTTGGCAGCATCGTTGGTACACTGGCAGCAAAAAAAGTAAAGATGACCGCCATGCCCGAAATGGTGAGCATGTTTAACGGAATGGGTGGTGCCTGTGCGGCATTGATATCTGCTGCCGAATTTTATCATATTTACAAAACACACCAGGCCTATCCCGATACAGCTTTTGCAGATATTGTATCTGTTGGTACTTATATAACCATTGCTGCAGGCGCCATCATCGGTACCATTTCTTACACAGGCAGTATTATTGCCTGGGGCAAATTAAACGGACGTGTAAAAGATTTTTCTTTTAAAGGACAGCACATTGTAAACATGATTGTGCTGTTGATAACAATCGCATTAACTGTATTTGCTTACCGGTCAACGCTGGGTGATATCTACCTTCCATTTATTCTGATTGGTTTTTTTGCATTCATCTACGGAATATTATTTGTAATGCCCATTGGCGGTGCCGATATGCCTGTGGTTATCTCGCTGCTCAACTCCTTTACCGGTGTGGCAGCGGCCTGTGGCGGATTTTTATATGATAACAAAGCCATGCTCACCGGCGGTATTTTGGTTGGTGCCGCTGGTACATTACTCACCATGCTCATGTGCAAAGCCATGAACCGTTCGCTAACCAATGTATTGATCGGTTCGTTTGGCGGTAACAAAACAAATGGGGCTGCAACCGATAAAGCACAGGGCCATTATAAAGAAATAAGTTTAGCCGATACGGCCATGCTGATGGCTTATGCAAACAAGGTAATGATCGTTCCGGGCTATGGGTTGGCGGTAGCACAGGCGCAGCATATTTGCCACGAGCTGGAAAAAATACTTTTAGAAAAAGGCGTGCAGGTAAAATATGCCATTCACCCCGTGGCTGGCCGCATGCCGGGCCATATGAATGTTTTACTGGCCGAGGCCGATGTGAGTTACGAAAATTTACTGGAGATGGAAACGGCCAATGATGAATTCAAGACCTGCGATGTGGTGCTCATCCTCGGCGCCAATGATGTGGTAAACCCCGCTGCAAAAAACGACCCCGACTCACCCATTTACGGCATGCCCATACTGGAAGTGGAACTCGCCAAAAATGTTATTGTAAACAAACGCAGCATGAAACCCGGTTATGCCGGCATCGAAAACGGTCTTTTCTTTCGGCCTAAAACAAGCATGCTGTTTGGCGATGCAAAAAAAGTGTTACAGGATATTTGTGCAGAAGTGAAGTTGGTTTAAAAGCCCCTCCTATCCTCCCCGAAGGGGAGGAAAATCTGGAAGATAAAAGCGAAGATTGCGTTATAAAGTTGCCAACTTCGAGTTCCTTCTCCTTTGGAGAAGGGTTGGGATGAGGTCTTTTTTTGGGACAAACTTTTTGTTCTTAACTCATCATCGTTGTGTCACTCACTTGTACTGCATACCGTTGGGGAACTTTCATCTAAGCATAAAATTGATTTCACCAGTCTCTACATTTATTCAATCTCTGCAAAAACATAAAAGCATTAATAATACCAGCAACATATATTTTACTATCTTGTAAAAAAAAGAATAATGAATAATATTTTTTCCAAAAAATACCTGCTTTTCTTTATACCCTTATTTGCATTGATGAGTGCATGTAAACCAAAGCTGCAGCAGTTAACAAATGAAGAAGCTATAAGTTTTGCAAAACAAATGCAGACTTCAATTAAAAAAGGTGATGGCGCTTTTTTAGACAATGCATTTGATAAGGATGCTTTTATTGGAAAAATGAATTTGCCCGACAAAGATGCCGGCAAGGGTTTTGGAAAAGGGATAATGGATAAATTGAATTTGGGAACCCAGATAAGCAATTCATTAAGCGACCAGGATCAATTTGAATTTATTAAACACTATGTAAAAGAAGGAAAGCACCACATTATTTTCAGATTGTATGGCGCTAAGGAAAGCACGCTTAATTATCACGATTACGAGCTGTTGAAAGTTAACAACGAATGCAGGATTGCCGATGTGTATATTTATATGAGCGGCGAAACA
>JANOVD010000014.1:0-4333 GCA_031417255.1 Chitinophagaceae bacterium | reverse complement strand
CTTCAGCAGCACATGATCTTTTATCAATGTAAATGGCCGCAATGCCTGCTCCTGCCAGTTTTGAGGATTGTGATGAAAGTAGAGACAAGCTCCATGATCTATCAACCACAATTCTTTATGCCACCACAACATGTTTGTATTGCGAACGGTGCGGTCCATATTAGTGAGCAAACAATCAAGCCAAACAATTTGCGAAGCCAGTGTTGCATCAACCGTGGTAACAGCCGGATCAAAACTGATAGAACCCGAAAGGTAATGCAGCGCCAGGTTTAAGCCGGTGCTTGCTTTCAGCAGGTCCTGTATTTCTTCATCAGGTTCTGTTCTGCCAAAGGCTTCATCAATATTTGTAAAAACAATTTCAGGAACACGCAGGCCCAGCGTTCTGGCAATTTCGCCACCGATCAGCTCTGCAATCAATGCTTTTACTCCCTGCCCTGCACCCCTGAATTTAAGTACGTACATAAACCCGTCATCGGCCTCCACAATAGCGGGTAAGGAGCCGCCCTCACGCAATGGCGTAATGTAGCGGGTAACATTCACAGCCCTTATCTCAGGCAGGTTCTTAATCATGTTATAAAATTAATTCTTTTAGAACTAATACAGAAGCACTCCTGTAAACCTGGTTGATAATGCGGAAAATGCACAAAGCCTTTCTGAATTTATTTGTGGGGAACTTTACGACTGATATTATTTTGCACAAAATATTTTAGCATGTTCACTAAAAGAGCAAAAAAAAAGAGCAGCCTGAGCTGCTCCCGAATTATAACTACTAAAATTACAAAACCAACTTATTTCTTAGGCATTAATACTGCATCAATAACATGCACCACACCATTGGTTCCAGCAAGGTCGGCAGCAGTTACATTTGCACCATTGATAGTTACTTTACCATCTTTAATTGCTACGGTTAGTTCTTCTCCCTGTAATGTTTTTACTTTTTGACCATCTTTTAAATCAGCAGCTTTAACAGCACCTGCTACTACATGGTACGTTAAAATTTTGGTTAAGGCTGCTTTACTCTCCGGCTTTAATAAGCCATCAACAGTGCCTGCAGGTAGTGCAGCAAATGCTGCGTTTGTTGGCGCAAATACGGTAAACGGCCCTGCACCTTTCAATGTTTCTACCAAACCTGCTGCGGTTACAGCGGCAACTAAAGTTGTGTGATCGGTTGAGCCGATGGCAACATCAACAATGTCTTTTGTAGCAGCAGCGGGCGTCGCCATCTGTTCTTTAACCGTGTCTGTGGTTGTGGTTACTGTTTCTTCTGTTTTGGCATCATTGCCGTTACAGGCTACGAATGTTGCAGAGGTAATAGCTACTGCTGCAAGCATTTTAAAAATGTTCTTTTGCATATTATTTAGTTTTTTCTAATTAACAAAAACAATTGCAGAATGTTTATTGGATTGAAAAAAAAGTGTTTGAAAGTAAAGTTGTTCAAGATTACTTTGATTTTTATTATTTTATTTAAACAGGCGGTGATTTTTCAGCAACGCCATTTGTTTTTAAAAGCTACTTTCTATCTGCCAAAAATATTTCAAGCCTGTTACTGTTGCCTGCATTTACCCATTCTTTTATCAGGCTGCTATCAATTTCTTCATAAATATCCATTTGTTCACGCTTAACCGACAGTTCTTTAATAGGAACCAGCATCAGGTAATGCGGTTCAACATATTCAGGATGATGATCCAATGTGTAACCCTGAATCTGCAGGTATTTGTAGCCTTTCTGCTGTAAATTATTTAACGCTTCAAACGTGAGCGGCTTATGGCTTAAAAAATTGTTTTTTATTTCGTTTGTCATAAAATTGATTTTACTTAATAACAAATTCTGAGTAACAAAGTTTAAAAATTGGTTGCCTGTATCCGGTAAATTGAAAGTGAATTCAAATCTATCTGCAATAAAATTTTATAAACAGCAAAGGCCCCGGTAAAACCAGAGCCCCATTTGAAATATTTATAAGTATTTTATTTATCAATCTTTTATATCCAGTAAAACTTCCTGCCCATCCTTCACAGCCCTTACATCTCCATACTTACCCACCTTTAGTTTTTGGTATTCATTTTTCACCAGCACTTTACCTTTTTTATTAATGATACCATACAGGCCGTCTTTTTTTGTAATGGCAAGTGACCCATTAAACTGGGAAATAGATTCATATTCATTAGGGACAATTACTTTACCTTCTAAATTGATTATGCCTATTTTGCCATCCTTTGTGGTGAAAGCCAGATTATCACCACCAAAAGTACCAATCTTTTCGTATTCAGGTTTAACAAGTTCTTTTCCGTTTGACTTTATCAAACCTACCAGCTTGTTTTTCCATACAAGCGCCACACCTCCTTTACCAAATTTGCCAATTCTGTCATATTCTTTACTTATTTCCTGGGCAAAACCCTGCAGGGTGAAAATGGTTAACAGCAGTAAGATCATCTTTTTCATATAACAATTTTTATTTTGGTTTAAAAATACGGTTAGTAAAGATATTGTAACGAAAGCGAAAACAGGAAAATTAATCTCAGGTATTTAAGAGACTTTTCAGGGGCTATTTTTTGCTGTTTTGTAATTCAACAACTTGTTTCAGTCTTTGCTGCTATTCTTTTAGAGTCTTCATGCTTACCATTCTTCACGTTCAATTTTTAAATTAACATTGAGATGCTTTTGTTTTTTTTTACTTCAATAAAAGTTCCAAAAAGGTATGCGGTACAAGTGAGTGATCCTTCGGCTTCGCTCAGGATAAACTCCACTATGATGAGCAAAGAACAAATGCCTGTCCCCAAAAAATAAAAACATCTTTTATAACAGCCGTACTTCGACTCCGCTCAGTACTGGCAATCAGTTCCTTCGACTTCGCTCAGGATTAATTAATCCTTTTCTCATAACCCGGTTGCTTCGGCGCATTGTAACCTTTCATTAATCCGTTTTTTATTTCTATGATGGCTCGTTCAAGTTGCGTGTCAACGCCTTTGCTCATAGCACCCAAATCTTCATCAACAATAATATCCGGGTCAACACCATGGCCTTCTTTAAACCAGGTTCCATCGGGGTTGTACATGCGAAAGGTTGGCGCTGTAATATTACCGCCATCCATTAATAAAGGCATGCCGCTGATGCCTATGAGGCCGCCCCAGGTTCTTTTACCAATCAACGGCCCAAGGCCTTTCTTTTTAAAATAATCGGGAAAGGCATCGCCACCAGAGCCGCTCCAGCCATTGATGAGCATTACCTTGGCGCCAAAATGGGCGTACGGTGGCCAGGGCCATGTGGCACCATCACGGGTAGCCCAGTAGGCAAGAGGTGTACGGTTTAGCATTTCAATAAAACGATCTGGTATTTGTCCGCCGCTGTTAAAGCGCTCATCAATTATCAGTGCTTTTTTATCCCACTGTGCATTAAACTGGCGTGTGAGTTCTTCCTGCCCGTCGCGGCCTGTGCTGGGCACATAAATATAACCAACCTCGCCATTGGTTGCTTCAGCAACGTGTTTGCGGTTGGATTCTACCCAGGCCAGGTAACGCAATTGGTATTCGTTATCCATAGTTTGCACAATGGCTGTTTTTGCGCCTGCAAAAGATGCTGTGTTGTTGTAAGTAAGCTCCACTGTTTTTTTATCCAATCCCTGGAAGAAAGCATAAGGCTCCTGATCGGTGGTAACCGGCATACCATTTACGGCAAGTATATAACTGCCTTCTTTTATATCAATGCCTGGCTGGTCTAACGCAGAGCGTGTAGCCGCATCCCAGGAAGCACCACGGATGATGTTTTTTATTTTGTAAAAATTTCCGTCGGCCTGCCAGTCAACACCGAGGTAGCCTACGTTTTTTGCTTTTGTACTTTCTACATCGCCGCCGCCATGGTAAGTATGAGAGGCATTTAGTTCGCCGATCATTTCGCCAATGATAAAATCAACTTCCTCACGGGTAATGGCACCTTCCAGCATTTTTGAATAACGTTCTTTAACCGTGTTCCAGTTTACGCCATGCATGTTTGGGTCGTAAAAATAATCCCGTTCCAAACGCCATGCATCGGTAAAAAGTTCTTTCCATTCGGCCACAGGGTCAACCATCATTTCCATTTCATTCAGGCGTAGCGTTTTTTCAAACTTCTGATTCTCTTCGGGCTTTACAACAGCATACGCTGCGCCACGCTGTACCAGCAGCTTATTGGTGTTGGCACAAAGCCAGTAATTATTGATATCATCTGCAATCGTTTTTTCTTCCCGTTTATCTATATCGAAATATTTAAGTGATGCTTTTACATCCTGCGGGCTGCCAAGGTTGGGGAATTTCTGATAAATGATTTTTCCTTTTACCGAAGCCAGGTTTCCATAATTAGC
>JANOVD010000013.1:0-10847 GCA_031417255.1 Chitinophagaceae bacterium | reverse complement strand
GCTTAATTACAAATGTCGAAAATAAATTAAAAGCCCGGCCTCCCTCTCTTTAAGGAGAGGGAATGAGGGTGAGGTAAAATGCCAAACGCAACTTATATAGCGCTCATTCCACTACTGCCACTGGCAGGATTTTTAATGCTTGGAATATTTGGAAGAAAATATTTTAAGAATACTTCCGGTATTATAGGAACTGCATTATTGCTGATTTCCACAGCTCTGGCTTTATATACTGCATATGGTTATTTCTTTGAGTATGGCAAGGTTGACGGTGTTTATCAAAAATTAGTTCCATTAAAATATACCTGGTTACAATTTTCAGAAGGTGTTTCTATTGATATGGGGATCATCCTTGATCCAATTTCTGCGATGATGCTGGTTGTTGTAAATTTTATTTCGCTTATGGTGCATATTTATAGCCTGGGTTATATGAAAGGTGATGAAAGGTTCCCGACTTATTATGCATTTCTCGGCTTGTTTACATTTTCTATGCTTGGCCTTGTTGTTTCCTCCAATATTTTCCAGATATATATTTTCTGGGAACTGGTTGGTGTTTCATCATTCTTATTGATCGGTTATTATTACGATAAACCAAGTGCAGTGGCTGCCTGTAAAAAAGCTTTTATTGTAACACGTTTTGCCGATGTTGGTTTTTTGATCGGTATTTTAATTTTATCATTCTATTCCGGCACGCTGGATTTTAATACACTTATTGAAAGATTAACTTCACCGGAATCGAGTGAATTAAAAAATGCAGTAGCTGCTTCTTTTCTTGGTATATCTGCATTAACATGGGGATTGGTTTTGGTTTTTATTGGCGGCGCCGGAAAGAGTGCCATGTTCCCTTTACATATCTGGCTACCCGATGCTATGGAAGGCCCAACGCCGGTTTCAGCATTGATACATGCCGCAACCATGGTAGTGGCCGGTGTTTTTTTAGTGGCAAGATTATTTCCTGTTTTTGCCATTTCTTCTCCCGATGCGTTGAGTTTAGTTGGTTATGTAGGTGCCATCTCAGCATTAATTGCTGCTGTTATTGCATGCACACAAACAGATATTAAAAGAGTATTAGCTTATTCCACCATGAGCCAGATCGGTTATATGATGTTTGCATTGGGTGTTTCAAAATATGGTGGGGAAGAAGGGCTGGGTTATACAGCATCTATGTTTCATTTATTTACTCATGCAATGTTCAAAGCATTGTTGTTTTTAGGAGCAGGAGCTGTGATACATTATATACACAGCAACGAGATGAAAGACATGGGTGGCCTGAGAAAATATTTACCCATCACACACATCACCTTTTTAATTGCCTGCCTGGCTATAGCAGGCGTGCCGCCTTTTGCAGGTTTCTTCAGTAAAGAAGAAATTTTATTGGCTGCTTATCAGCATAATCCAACCATTTACTGGATAGCATTGATCACTTCGGGCTTAACAGCTTTTTATATGTTCCGTTTGTACTTCAGTATTTTCTGGAATAAGGAAGCGCATCTGCATAAAGCAATGTTGGAAAATCCGACTGCTGCGGCTCCCTCTCCTTTGGAGAGGGCGGGGGGTGAGGTCAAAGGAGAGGGAGGATTTGCAATGATGATGCCTTTGGTACTTTTAGCTGTTGGTGCTGCCGTTGCAGGGTTTATTCCTTTCGGGCATTTTGTAAGTACTGATGGAAAACAATTGGAAACAGCATTTCATTTACAATTCTCAATAGCACCTGTGGCATTGGGACTGACCGGTATTTTTATCGCCATGTGGATGTATAAAAAGCAAAATGACAAACCCCATAAATTTGCATCATCACTGAGTGGATTATACAAAGCTGCTTATCATAAATTCTATATTGATGAAATTTATCTGTTCATCACCAAAAAAATAATTTTTAATCTGATTGGTCGTCCGGCGGCATGGTTTGATAAGTATATTGTTGATGGCCTGATGAACGCAACAGGTAACAGCACAAAAGATATTTCAGAAATAATAAAAGGTTTTCAATCGGGTAAGGTGCAGCAATACGCTATTTACTTTTTAGTAAGTGTAATAGGACTGGCTATACTGTTTATTTATTGGTGGAAGTAGATAATTGATTTAAGAATTATGAATTTATCGTTACTGATATTATTACCATTACTAACTGCAATAATTATATTGCTGATGCGGAATGCTACGCAGGTTAAGTGGGTGGCATTGGCTGGTGCAACAGCTCAGTTTGGGTTGGCTTTTGCTTTGTTGTTTTTGTTTAGAGAGCAAAGAGCAGCGGGTAATACAGCACAGATGTTATTTGAAACTCAATACAACTGGTTCCCTTCCTGGAACATCAGTTTTCATTTAGGTGTTGATGGCATTTCTGTAGCCATGATCTTATTAACGGCTTTTGTTGTTATTGCAGGTGTGTTGGTTTCCTGGAACGTAACCAAGATGACGAAGGAGTTTTATTTTTTACTCATCTTACTTAGTCTTGGCGCTTATGGCTTTTTCATTTCGCTTGATCTCTTCATCTTATTTTTCTTTTTAGAGATCGCTGTTATACCAAAATATCTGCTCATCGGTATTTGGGGTAGCGGTAAAAAAGAATACAGCGCCAATAAACTGGCATTAATGTTAATGGGAGGATCAGCGCTTGTGTTGGTTGGATTATTGGGGATTTATTTTTCAAATGCTGCACATAGTTTTGATCTGATGCAGTTATCGCAGTTAAATATTCCTATCGAAACACAGATGATCTGTTTCCCTTTATTGTTTGTTGGTTTTGGTGTGTTTACCGCTTTATTTCCTTTTCATACCTGGGTGCCCGATGGCCATTCATCTGCACCAACAGCTGGTTCTATGTTTTTGGCGGGCATCTCTATGAAACTGGGTGGCTATGGTTGTTTGCGTGTGGCAACTTACATCATGCCCGAAGGAGCAAAAGAATATGCAACCATCATCATTGTACTTTCTGTCATTGCAATTTTATATGGTGCCTTTGCTACTATGATGCAGAACGACCTTAAATACATCAATGCTTATTCTTCTGTAAGCCATTGCGGATTTGTTTTGCTGGGTATTGGCATGTTAACCAAAACTTCCATGACGGGTGCGGTGATGCAAATGGTTTCGCATGGTTTGATGACGGCTCTTTTCTTTGCCATTATCGGCATGATATACGAACGAACACATACCAGGCAGGTGAGTGAAATGGGTGGATTATTAAAGCGTATGCCCTTTATTATTTCTGTTTTATTTATCGTTGGTTTGTGTTCGTTGGGTTTACCGGGCCTGAGTGGTTTTGTTGCAGAGATGACCGTATTCATGGGTTCCTGGCAACATCCGGATACTTTCAGAAGAGTGGCAACAATACTGGCCTGTCTTTCAATTGTGGTAACAGCAGTTTATATTTTACGTGCCATTGCAAAAACAGCCATGGGTCCGTTAAAAGAAGGTTTTGAAACTTTGAGCGACGCAACATGGAATGAAAAACTGGCTGCATTGATCCTGATAGCCGGAATTTTAGCGATTGGTGTAGCGCCTTACTGGCTTAATGATTTGATAAGCCCGGGAGCGGAAATAATTATGCAAAAAATTAAATAAACCTATAAGGTTTTTAAAACCTTATAGGTTTGCAAATAAAAACGGATGAATGAAATGATGACATTGATGAAACCTGAACTGGTAATAACCGGTATCATTTTCCTGCTCCTGTTTATTAAAATAGGAAAGGGGTTAAAAAATGAAACCATGTTATTGCTGATACAGGGTTTATTGTTGTTGAATTTTCTCTCCGGATTTTTCTTTAATGCCGAAGGAACATTGTTTGATGGTATGTATCTCACAACAAACATGATCGTACTGCAAAAAAATATTTTAAGCCTGGGTGTTTATCTCATCTCTTTACTATTTGCCGGCTGGTTTAAAAAATCGGAGCACATGCCTGAATTTTTTATGCTGATGTTATCAGCCTTGCTGGGCATGTTCTTCCTTATTTCCAGCGGAAATTTATTGATGTTCTTTTTAGCCCTGGAACTGGCTACC
The DNA here is from genome assembly GCA_031417255.1 of Chitinophagaceae bacterium. Lineage (GTDB taxonomy): Bacteria > Bacteroidota > Bacteroidia > Chitinophagales > Chitinophagaceae > Ferruginibacter. The sequence continues at coordinate 6,845 of JANOVD010000013.1, read as the reverse complement.
ATCCCGGTTGCAGCCATGGCTAATTTTGAACTGGATAAAAAAAGGTCTTCAGAAGCTGCTATGAAGATGATCTTATCTTCAGCTTTCTCTTCCGGTATTTTACTGTTTGGTATTTCTTTAATGTATGGTACAACCGGTACCATCAGTTTTGCAGAACTGCCACAACAGATCAATGGAAGCCCGTTACAGATTTTAGCACTGGTGTTTTTATTTTCAGCCTTCGCCTTTAAATTATCCATTGTACCTTTTCATTTATGGACAGCAGATGTATATGAAGGCGCTCCAATAGCAACTACTTCATTCCTGTCGGTAATATCAAAAGGCGCTGTTGCTTTTATCTTCATGACTGCTTTATACAAAGTATTTCAAAACATGCAGGGAGTTTGGTATAATATGGTAATGATATTATCCATTGCCACCATGGTCATCGGGAACCTGTTTGCATTGCGGCAACAGAACATAAAACGGTTCCTTGCCTTTTCTTCCATTGCACAGGTTGGTTTTATTCTGGTGGGCATCAGCAGCAATTCAATTGTAGGTACAACATCAGTTGTTTATTTTATTCTGATTTATGTTTTTTCAAACCTGGCGGCATTTGGAGTAGCGGCAGCCATTGCAGAACAAACCAATAAAGAAAATATTGATGATTATAAAGGCATGTATAAAACCAATCCTTTTTTGAGCTGGGTGCTGGCGTTGGCATTATTTTCTTTGGCCGGGATACCGCCAACAGCCGGTTTTTTTGGTAAATTATTTTTGCTCACGGCGGGTGCATCAAAAGGGAATTATGGATTTATTATTATCGCTGCACTCAACATGGTCATCTCGTTATATTATTATTTACGGGTTATCAGGTCGGTGTTCATGGAAAAAAATGATCAACCTTTAGAAAAAATAAAAATTGAACCTTCAGCAAAATTCGCATTGATCATTTGCGGGGCTGGTATCATATTGATTGGATTATTGAGCTGGATTTATGATTACATTAACTCATTAGTTTAGTGGTTTAGGAGTTTAGAGGTTTAGTTGAACAGTCTCCTAAACTCCTAAACTCCTAAACTCCTAAACTCCTAAACTTTTTAAATGGCAATAAATAAAAATCACGAATTTGAAGAGCTTGATGGCGTTAAATGCGGCATAGTGGAAAAGAATGTTTCGCCGGAAAGAGTTGCGTTCTTAAAAAAAATACTGGAGTATAATAGGTTTACTGTTGTTGTTGCTCCTTCTCCGCCACCAAAAGTTGCCGCTGCACCTGTTATTAAAGTTGAAGAAGGTGAAGAAACTCCTCCACCAGTCGAATCTGCACCGGCTGTAGCTGAAACTTTTACAGTTGGTGTAACAGATTATACGTTCAATACAATCAATGCAATTTTTGGCAGGGTATTAAAAACTCCTGATGGACATATAGTTACGCTGGCTTTTTGGCAACAACAGGAAACTATGAGCCATGATGAAGTGCCGTATTATGAGAAGAAGTAGCAGCAATACTAAAATACAAATGAATATCCTTTGCCTTTTTCCCCTGTTTTTTCAAACTTTTCAAATTTTTCAATTTCCTGTTGCAGGTATTTGGCGTACTGTGCAAACATAAATAATCTGAAGATGTTGATGTCTTCATCTTTTCTTGTTTGTTGCAGTGCTTCAAAATATGCCGCTTTGTCTTCTTTAAAAACAATACTGAGGGGCAAATTAAAATGCAATTGCAGGTAATTCATCAGCAGGCGACTGGTTCTGCCATTGCCATCATAAAAAGGGTGGATGGTTACCAGGTCAAAATGGGCATCAAAACAAATGAGTAGTTTTTCTGTAACTGTGTTTACAGCAATAATTTTTTCATTGATGCCTTCGCAGAGTTTCTTTACAAGTCCATCCACTTTTTCATATCCAACAAAATAAGTATTTCCTGCACTTACATTCCCTTTTCTAAAAACTCCTTTTGTGGCATCCAGTTCGCCAAATACGGTTTGGTAAATGCTGCCGGTCTGTTTCATTACAGCGGCATTTATTTGTTGTATAAATTCAGTAGTAATGGCAATTTTATCCTTTACCTTTTCTGTAATAAACAGCATAGCATTGTAGTGGTCCTGCACCATCAGGCTGTGCAGAAGCGGCTTGCCAGCGGGTGTAATGCCTTCGTCCAGTAAAAGCCTTGTTTCGGTTTCGGTAAGTGTACTGCCCTCAATAGTAGTGGAGTGATGGGTAATGGCATAATCTCTAAATTTATCAAAATCAATTATGGCTGATAAATTTAATGATTGAAATTTTTCAATTAATGATAGGTTGGGTTGATTATTCACTTGGGTGTAAAACTACAAACTTATATTTTAGTATGTTAAACAGCAATTTGAATGGTGAGTTGCTGGTTAGGAAGCCAGGCGACGACGGCAATAACGCCAAAACTAATCCTATGTTGGCAGTAGTGGTTTACACTGATGTCTTGGTACCTTTTGCAATAAATTTATTTGTCTTAGCTAAGAAAAAGGTCAAAAGTCCGAGTGTCAAAAGGATTAAACCATTTGTCAAAAATTCTAAAGTAGTATTTCTAAAAACCTCCCCTGGTGTCATAAATATTTTTTTCAAGTATGTCCAACCCAGAAGGTCAAACCAAGATAAAATATAGACTAAAACAAAAACAAGTAACGAATTAAACCAAAACCACTTTCGCTTAATTGATATTGTCAGTGAAATTCCAAAAGCAACTAGAAGTCCAATTGTGTTAGCAAAACTTCCCCATACAATAAAATAAGTCAAGTCAGAGGCAGATTTTTTATTTTCATTTAAAGCCTTCGTTAGATTATCTTTTCCTGTCTGTCTGAAAACGTCCACTAAATTAGTGTCGTGCAATATTGCAAGTGTCTGGAATGAATACATAAAAAACCAAGTCGCAATAAAATGTATTACAACTTGTCGCCAATTTAATCTTGCTATGAATTTGTAAAGTGTCATTTTACCATTACTGCTAACAAATATATTGCCGTAACTAATTTTTAAAAATAAGGTTGATTACCTACCCACCTTCTCCAACACCAACTTCTTCACCTCACTCAAAGCAATCCTTTCCTGCACCATCGTATCCCTGTATCTTATGGTAACAGTATTGTCTTCTTTGGTTTGATGATCAATAGTTACACAAAAAGGTGTACCAATAGCATCCATGCGCCTGTACCTTTTTCCAATCGCATCTTTCTCTTCATAAAAACACATAAAGCTGTTCTTGCAATCATTCATTAATTCTTTTGCAATTTCGGGTAAGCCGTCTTTTTTTAATAAAGGCAGTATGGCCAATTTTGTAGGAGCAATAATAGCTGGTATTTTTAAAACCACACGGCTGTCTTCAGTACCGTCTTCTTTTGTCCAGCTTTCATTTGTATAGGCAAGACTGATGATGGTAAGAAATAAACGATCTAATCCAACAGAAGTTTCAACAACAAAAGGCGTGTAGTTACCAAATGGTTTTCCCTCTTCGTTCAGGTCGTTATCAAAATACTGAATTTTCTTTTTGCTGAATTCCTGGTGTTGTTTTAAATCAAAATCTGTACGGCTGTGTATTCCTTCCAGTTCTTTCCATCCAAACGGAAATTCAAATTCAATATCCATAGCTGCATCTGCATAATGCGCAAGTTTTACATGATCATGAAAGCGTAATTTTTCTACAGGAATACCAAGGCTTTCATGCCATTTCTTTCTTTCGGCCGACCAGAATTTATACCATTCCATTTGTGTGCCCGGGCGAATAAAGAACTGCATTTCCATTTGTTCAAATTCTCTCATCCTGAAAATAAATTGCCTTGCAACAATCTCATTCCTGAAAGCCTTACCGGTTTGTGCAATACCAAAAGGAATTTTCATCCTGCCCGTTTTTTGTACGTTTAAAAAGTTTACAAAAATACCCTGAGCGGTTTCGGGGCGTAAATAAATGGTATCACTTTCTTCGGCCACGCTGCCTATCTGTGTGCTGAACATTAAATTAAATTCACGTACTTCAGTCCAGTTGCAGGTTTTGCTGATGGCGCATTTTATTTTATTGTCTTCAATTAGTTTTTTAATGCCTGCATAATCGTTTGTTGCAAGTAATGCATCCATTGAAGCCTGCAATTCTTTTGCCAATTGTTCATTGCCCATTGCCAATTGTTCTTCGGCGTAGCCTTCAATCAAATGATCAACCCTATATCTTTTATTGCTGTCTTTATTATCAATCATCGGGTCGCTGAAATTATCAACGTGTCCGCTGGCCTTCCAGGTGGTTGGGTGCATAAAGATAGCTGCATCAATACCTACAATATTATCGTGCAGTTGCGTCATACTCTTCCACCAGTAATCACGGATGTTCTTTTTTAGCTGGGCGCCGTTCTGGCCATAATCATATACAGCCGCAAGACCATCATAAATTTCGCTTGATTGAAAAATATAACCGTACTCTTTACAATGGGAGATTAATTCCGCAAAATTGTTTGATTCGTTTGCCATAGGGGGCAAAAGTAAAGCAAAACTTAAAATTTTTAATATTTGATTTTATACCTTTGGAAACTACCAACTTTCAGGTAAAACAGTCATTCAATATGATAACAGAAGAAAAAATAAAGCAGGCAAGAAGGCAATTAAGAAAAGGTGAACCGCAAGGGGAAATTAAAAAACAGCTGATCGAAGAAGGTTATTCTGATGAAGACATAAATAAGATATTTAAACCGCACAACCCTGATATGCGGAGTTGGTACTTATTTTTTGCAGTTCTGTTTTTTTTAATTGGTATTTATACATTAATGGCAAATTTAAATTTTCTTTTCTTGCTATTTTCCGCCGGTATGTTTTATGTTTATTATCTTGAAATAAACAGAATAAACAAATCAACAGCCTGATTTTTCAATTTGCCAATAAAGCCTTTACAGGTAAATTATGGGGCAGGCGGAGTATCAGGAGTTTTGATCACTTCTTTATGTTCGGGCTGTTGTTGAATAGACTTTACAGATTCTATTTCAATCTCCTGCACCCACACGGCATAATTGGTGGGATAAATTCTTGATCCGGTATGTACCGCAAATACATGCGTAAATACAGCGCCAAAATACAATATCATAGCCGAGTAATACACCCAAAGCAACATCACAATTACAGAACCTGCCGTGCCATAGGTTGATGAAAGCCTGCTGTGGCCCAGGTAATAGCCGATCAAAAATTTACCCAGCATAAACAGAATAGCAGTGGTAATTGCTCCCGCTCTTACATGTCTCCATTTTATACGGGCATCGGGCAATACTTTAAATATCATGGCAAATAACAATGCCGTAATGCCAAAAGTGATGATAACATTTACAGCATACACCACAATCACAGTCAGCTCTGGAAACATACCGGTAAGCCGGGTAATCAGCATATCCATCAGGCCATTAATGAGCAGCGAAACGAGTAATAAAAAACCAAGGCTTATCACAAGTGAAAAAGAAAGCAGGCGGTTAACAACCATTTTTAAAAATCCTGTTCCTTTAGGTTTTGCTTTTAATTTCCAGATATGGTTGATGGAATCCTGTATCTCACTGAATACACTGGTGGCGCCAAAAAGTAAAGTTATAATACCTACAACCGTTGCAAAATAACTGCTTTGTGATAAAGCTGCACCACGTATGGTTTGTTGTATCTGCAAAGCCGCATCTGTGCCTACAAAATCCGCAATCTGATGATAAAGCGTACCTTCAATGGCTGCACGGCCATAAAAAATATCGCTTACCGAAATAATGATGATGAGCATGGCAGGCAAAGAAAAAATAGTATAGAATGCCAGGGCAGCGCTTAGCTTTAAAACCTTGTTATCAATAAAATCGGAAAAGGATTGTTTGATGATTGACCATATATCTTTCAGCGAAAATTTCATGCAATCATTTTAGTTTTTCGTTTTGATGATGTCTTTCACCATCTCTCAAATTCTTTTTCTCAAAATTCTTTTGCAGGGCGTCTGTTAAATTTACACATGTTTGGTTTGCCAGGCAAATCAATACCCATAATACATCTGCCATTTCATCTGATAACTCTTTTCCTTTATCAGTTTCTTTAAAAGATTGTTCACCATATTTTCTCACCATCAGTCGGCTTAGTTCACCAACTTCTTCCATTAGTATGCCAAGATTGGTCAACTCATTAAAGTAGCGGACTCCTGAGGTATTAATCCATTCGTCTACTTTTTTTTGCAACTCATTAATTGTAAGCTCAGTCATTACTCTTTGTTTTTGGAATCTATAAATATAGTAATTGGGCCATCGTTTAACAGAGAAACTTTCATATCCGCACCAAACTCGCCGGTAAATATTTTCCTGCCTAAATCAATTTCTAACTGCGCTATCATTTTTTTATAAACTGGAACAGCAATATCCGGTTTACTTGCTTTAATGTAAGAAGGCCGGTTTCCTTTTTTTGTTGAAGCATGTAAAGTAAACTGGCTTACAAGTAAAATATCAGCATCAATATTTTTTACAGAAATATTAGGTACTTTATTTTCGTCATCAAAAATGCGGAGGTTAACGATCTTGTTGCTCAGCCATTCAATATCTTCCTGTTTATCGGCATCTTCAATACCAATTAAAACAAGCAACCCGCTTGTGATCTCAGCAAATACAGTGCCGTCAATGGTTACAGAAGCCTGCGAAACTCTTTGTATTACTGTCCTCATGGTTGCAAATATAACCTAACTGATAAAAAAATCCCCCGGTTTTACCGAGGGCACTGAAAAAGTAGTTGTTTTTATAAAACTATTTTAAATCGAATAAGTAAAAATATGATTTTTACTTATTCGATTTTTTTTATGCTAAACTTTTCGGAATTGATTTATGTGGAGTTGTAGATGACCCTGCTATAAA
>JANOVD010000012.1:0-3140 GCA_031417255.1 Chitinophagaceae bacterium | reverse complement strand
GTTCCTTATAATTTTCGGGCACGAGCAATACCGGGCATTCTGCTTTCTTTAAAACTTCTTCGAGGTAAAAATTGGGTTGTTCCTTTGACACATTTTCATAAAACAGATCGCTGCTAACCAGTAATACATCAGCAAAACGGGTTTCTTCAATTAAAGAAGATATCGCCATCAGGTCGGTATCTTTATGAATCCTGAACTCAATGCCTTCGGCAGTACAGGCATCTTTAAATAAACTGATATTTTTATTTACCAGTATGTCATCATCATTTTTCATCAGCCATTCAGGCATCAGCGCCATACCCTCCATACCGGTATATGCCAGCACTTTTGAATAATCAACCGGACTCAGAAAAACACCGGCCAGCAACACTTTGGTTGTTGCATTGATGCTTTTTACAAATTCAAATGCACCCTTGGGGAAATGTTGTCCATCGAGAGCTATGATCAATTTTTTCATGTAATTAATTTAAAGATTTTGAATACAAAACTAATCTCCGCATGATCATTTTTTACTGATATTAAGTTACAAATAAAATGATTGTTATCATAAAATATATCTGCAAACAATATGCCGCTATTAAAATAACAGCCAACCAATGATCTTAGACATATTTTACCTCTTTGTGATTATAATCATAAACCAGCAGGTAATCGCTGTTTAGATTTACGCTATAAATTTTCACAGTTAAAAATAAAATATGAACAATAAATTAAAATTTCCGGTGGCAGCAACATTACTCTTCATTGCGTTATCATGCAATAACGGAGAACAGCAAAATAATACGTCAACTACCACAACTGATAATACTGCCGGTGCAGGGCAATCGGGAGTAAAAGATGACGTATCTGCAAAAAATGTTGTGCAGGTTGCTGTTGGCAGTAAAGATCATACTACGCTGGTTACAGCAGTAAAGGCTGCCAAACTGGTTGATGTACTCAGCAATGCCGGGCCGTTTACAGTTTTTGCACCAACCAATGCTGCATTTGAAAAATTACCTGCAGGCACTGTTGAAGGCTTATTGAAGCCAGAAAAGAAAGATGACCTAGCAGACATTCTGCAATATCATGTTTCAGTAGGTGTATTTAAAGAAGAACTTTTACAGGATGGCCAATCAATAGGCCAGGTTAATGGCGGCAATATTACCATCAGTAAAAAAGATGGGAAGTTGATTGTAAATGGCGTTGCAAATGTTGTAGCCACTGTACAGGCATCAAACGGTATAGTTTATGTTATTGATGCTGTATTATTGCCTCCTGCTGCTAAAAAAGATTAGGGTATTAAATTTGTAGGGAAAATTAAAATATTCTTCCGGCAGTTGAAGATTCGTTCAATATTTTTATCTGCATAACTGTAGAAATACTTTTTACCCTTTGTTTTGCAAGATTGGCAGTGACACCTTCAAATAATTCATCAACAGTTGTACTGAATAAAGTATTCCATTGCCTGAAATGCGCTTCAGTTAAGGGAAACAGCCGATTAATATGTTTGTGTATTTCCATCGGGTTTCCGGTATATGAGCCGGTATAAAACAGCATGTTCTCAAAAAAATCATACATCACCGGCAAATGCTTTTCCCAATTTACATGTGCTATATCAGTAAATATAAAACCTATGATTTCATCCTTTCTTACTTCATTGTAGAATTCATTAATCAGTAATTCAATATCTTTTCTTGAGGTAATGTCCTTTTTCATACAGCAGTATTTAATGTAAAAGGTTATGTATCTCCTGTAACTGTTCTTCGCTGCAATGCAGTTGCAACAATGGAAATAAGATCCTTTCTTCTTTGCGTATATGTTTTTCGAGTGCCGTGCCCAAAGTATTCATGGTATTCTCCAGGTCAGTTGCGGTATCAAGTAAAATAAACAGATCAGTTAATTGTCTGTGTTCATTTTTTATTTCTTCAGCAAGTTTCCCTATTTCTGTATCAGTATCTTTTACATTATTCAAAATTGTTTCTTCCTGCTGAAAATGTTTTTTTATATGCGCTGCAAATTGTTCCTGTGCATATTTTGCTTTACCTGTAACAGTTGTTGGTAAACCTTTATAAGCCGGTGCATTTTTCTTCAGCAGCTGTGCAAGTATTAATGTTGCATGATGATCTCTTGATAAGGGCGCTATGGCTTCGTCTCTTTTCATAATGTTATTTAAAGATCCTTGTGTTTAAATTTCCGCAACGATAACCAGGCTGGAATAAAAACCCAGGTAATTAATACCGTAAATGAAATGATCAACCCCAGCTGTGTGCCAAAAAAATCTTTGAATATGGCACCGGTATAACCCATAAGTGCCGATACATCCATTTTAAGTAAAATTAAAATCCTGCTTAAGTCAATTGGATTAAAAGCCACTACACCAACCATCATTTTTTCCAAAGGATAGTCGGCAAACTGAAAAAGGACAAATAAAACAAGACCGTCAAATATGATGGAGAAATAAAGCCATAATAAAATAACCACACCAATTCCTTTTGCTTTATCTCTTGCCAATACCGCCGCCAGCATAGCTATGGATACAAATATAACCGACAGCAGCAGGCCGGTGCCCAGCATCATGAAACCCGTTGGTGTGGCTTCGTACAACAAAATCGGGATACCCACGCCTGCTAAAAATGCAAAACCCATGGAAACTGCAAGGCCCGAAAAAAGACTGAGCCATATCGTTTTTCTTTTTAATGGCTGACTAACCAGCAGTTCTAAAAATTCTGAACTGTTGTACACATATATGGCAGAAAATAATAGGCTCACCAGCGGAACAATGATCAAAATAATATTCAGCAAACTCAATAAACCCTTGGCCGAATTATCTTCGAGGTTAAAAATGCTGAGCGATATCAACAGCAGGAATACGGTATAGGCCAGCATAATTTTATTACGCAGGATATCTATGATTACATATTTTATTATTTTTTGCATGCACTATTTTTAATTACCAAAAGCTGTCAGCCTGTCCCGATACCTATCGGGATGTCGAAGGCGGGTTTATTAAATGAGCCGGGTTCGACAAGCTGCTAATGACAAGTATTTTAAAAGGTTGATAAACAATTTTTTACAAAAATTGAATTTAGCCACTAAGATTCTGTGTTAATAACCAGCAGACTTTGTTTATTTTTTAATACTTTCATATTTCCAGGGCGACT
>JANOVD010000011.1:0-9535 GCA_031417255.1 Chitinophagaceae bacterium | reverse complement strand
TAAAGCGGTAATCAAATTGACTCATTCTCATCTCCGATATTTTATTTAACCAGTTCTTTTACTTTATCAAACAGTTCTTTTCCTTCCAGGTTAATGGCTACAATTTTTCCGGTTTTATCAAGCAAAAAGTTAGTTGGCAACTGATCAACAAAATAACCTTCTGCAACTTTTGAATTCCATCCTGCATTATCAATTACCTGTGTATAGGTCAACTTATCTTTTTTTATTGCTTTCAGCCAGGCATCTTTTTTTACATCCAGCGACACGGCAAATACTTCAAAACCTTTTGCTTTGTATTTTTTATACAATTGCTGAATATACGGATTGGCAGCCCTGCAGGGTGCACACCAGCTTGCCCAAAAATCAATCAACACCACTTTACCACTAAAGGATGAGATTTTTACGATACTGTCAATTGTATTGGGCAATTCAATTTCAGGGACCGCTCCTCCGATTTTAAGCTGCGCCCTGCCAAATAATGAACCCAATAAAATAAGTGATACTAAAAATGGTTTTTTCATTTACAACATTTTCTTTTTTGAAATAATGATAATATAAACAACAATATTTTTTTCATAATTAATACGCATTAAAGATATTATATTCAATCCTTACTAAAAATCCAACCGGGGCAGTTCGGTACAAATCCTTAACCAATGGTATTCTGTAAGCAGCATCAAGCCTCATCTTGCTAAAAAAAATAAACTGAACCGAAGGAGCAATATCTAAAAAAGAATACCTGGTATTCATATTAACCTGGCCTAGTAATTCAAACATCAGGTTCACATTGGTTTGGTTATAGCTGGTATATTCTTTGGGTAACATCAATTTTCCGATTGACAAAGTATAACCAGCTGCATTACGGTCTTTAATACCGTATATAAATTTTTCTTTGCCATTGTTAGTTGCATGCAGGTAAGATATTGAAGCCGAAACCGCTACTTTATTTTTAAGCTTCGTTACAACCAATCCGCTTTCATAACCCGAATTATGCCCGTTCAAATCAATGGCCCGCTGGTGAACATCACTGTTATTAAAACTATACCTGCCATAAAACGCCATCCGGAAATGGCTATGTACTTCATCTACACTGTAAAACCTGTATTTAAGATAAACCTGTCCGCCTTCAGCAACAAACCTGCTGCCGCGGTTGCTTAAAAAAGCTTCCACATGTATCATCACTCTTTTTGATGCTCCCCACATCACTTCAGGCAGCAAATGATAACTCGCTTTTTTTGTTTTTCCCTCAAACATCAGGTAATTATTTGCCCTGAACCCAAAGGATTTAGCCGCCATATTACTGGCGGGTTCGGTATAAACAAACAACTCCTGAGCTTTAACTGATTGCAATGAAAAAACAAATAACAACAAGATTAACCGTTGCATATAAAATATTAAAAGGCAGTACAGAAATAATTTCTGTACTGCCGGGTTTATTAAATGGTTACATGAAAGATCCGTTTCCCATTTTCCCCGCCGGTTTTATAACAGGCCATTTTTGTAAGACTGCTGTTCTTTTTAAACTCTTTTGCAGAGACAAAGCCTTTATCCAGCAAACGTATTTTTTTATCGCCTGCTAAAACAGTTTCCTTCACATTCAGAAAGTGAAAAACATGGGTATCCACATTAATGTGCTTATCATTTGATATGGCAAGCGCATCAAAATGATAGGTTACCGTAAAGTTTGCCACAAAAAAACCTGCGCCTTCCACTTTTGCTTTCAGCTTATCAAAATCTACATCAGCATTGAGTTTAAAAGAAATATCGAAAGAAGATGTTTTGATATTGGCATCAACCTTATCAACAAAATCCAGTGTTTTCAGTGCCTTGAAAATAGAATTACTGCACATACTGCAGGTTAATCCGCTGGCCTGTATAGTAACGGTTTTTACCTGCGCCTGCAAACTAAATGAAAAGAAAACAAGAATAATTACACTTAAATTTTTCATTCTGATTACATTTAAAATTTATGATTTACAGCATGACTTGTCTGTGCATTTTTTCATATCCTTACAGGCGGCTGCATCTGTATCACATTTTTCTGAACTGCAGCATTTCATAGCCATAGGGTCTTTTTTACTGCAGCATTCCTTGTCTTTGCAGCAGGCCATGTCCTTACAACAATCAGTACCGGTTCCACAGGTTTCACTATTGCAACATTTTGCCTTTTCAGTAGCGGCTGCTTTCCTGTCGTATTTGCAACAGCCATGTAAATTATCGTAGGCGCTGTTAACAGCAGTAAAATCCTGGGTGTCGTAACCAGTTTTGGCTATAGCTTCCTGAATTTTTGCAGAAGATGTTTTTTTAACCGCATAAGTAACTTTAAGTTCTTTACTGTCTTCATTCCAGTTGGCAGTTTTGGCACCTGCTTTTTTTGCAGCTTTTTCAATGGTGGTTTTGCACATACCACAGTTGCCCCATACTTTAATGGTTTCAGTTTTTGTTATTTGCGCTGTTGAAGTATTGATGCTGAAAATACTGAATAGTATTGCAGCAAATAATGTTATTGTTTTCATTGTATATAAATTTTGATGTTGAATAAATAAATTATGCATATAGCACAAAGCACCAATAAATAAATTACCGGTGTAAAAATTCTAAATCAATTCTATAGTCTGAAAACACAATTCATGATACAGGCCGATGGCTCTGTAACATCGGGTGGAGAGTGATTATTTACTGCAGTTAAAGCAGAATTGTCGGGCACATGCCAGTTGTACAAATAATGATCATTAACTACAGCAACGAATGATGCAGTAAGATCAATATCGTTTGAAACTGTTTTATGAGAGTCGCTTATTTTATAGAACTTAAATTCATCGTGGCAACAACCGGTATCTTTTTCCGTCATGCCACATTTGCCGCAGGTTTCGCTTGAAGAGCCGTATAGTTCAATACCGGCCCTATCGCCCATGCAATAATGGAGTTCCAAAGCTATTCCCGAAGAAACAGCCAAATAAACAACAGCTAATATGACGATATAGATTTTTTTCATCTGCAGCACAAATTTACGTAAGAAAAACAAATAAGCAATATGCAATTAGCAATAAGCAATAATTTAACATCAAACAGTTTGCAGCATATGCAAGCAATTCATTGCCTATTGTCTATTGCTAATTGCCTATTGTCAATTGTACATTAATTAACAAACCCCCATTGTATCCCAAACCTTAACATAAACCCCTGCATAGGATAATGCGGAGCTGCAAAATTATTATTGGTAAATCCAAAGCCGTTTGTAAAGCTTATGGTGTTTAGGTTTTCGGCACGTATAAAAGCTACAAAGGATTTAATACGGAAATGAAAGAAGGCTGCAACATCGGGCAGGTTTTTTAATTTAAATGTATCCTGCGGTGTAAACTGCCCCATTAAGGGCGAATAATTATACGCTTCAAATGGCGTGAAATACCTTACTTCAAGCCCCGTACTTAAAACCAGGTTTTTAAAGAAAATACCTTCATAAGCCAGCCGGTTCCTTGTAAATATCAATGGAACTTTTACGGGCCCACTGCCATCTGTTTGTTGCACCGTAATATTGGCATACAGGTTCCATCTTTTAGTAAGTTTTATTTTTTTAGATACATACACCTGCAACAGATTTATTACTTTACTGCTTTGTGCAGTATGATAATAATCAGAAAAATAAGCCAGGTTGGTAATGATATGATTCTTAAATCCGAGGTTGATAAAACGATTATTGGCATCTGCGCCAAAGGAAATGATATTTTCCTTTTTTGTAATTGCCGGATTATTGAAATTAAAATTTGAAGCGTTATTAAAAATAAATGAAGGCGTGCGGTTAACATTTTTAAAGAAAATACTTACATCCCCTAATTTACTGTTCAGCCGCCTCGATATACTGCCATAGGCACTGTAATCACCGGCATTTAAACCATTTATATAAAACTCTCCTTTGGCCAACACATCCCAAAGTTTATTACGGGTTTTATTGCGATACTCACCATGGATAATAAAATTGTAAAAGTTTTTTGTACCCGTTTTAAGCTTTCCTTTTATATTTTCAAACTTAACACCTGCGGATATGAACTGGCCTGAATTTTTAGTATCAGGAAACGACAGTAAAGTAATATCATTGCTCATCACCGACCATTTATCACGTACCAAAAAACTGTCTTTACCAAATTTTACAATGGTATCGTACCATAGTTTATAAATGGAAGTATCGGCCTGATCGTCCTTATATAAATAATTATATGTGCTGTATGTAAAACTATGCTGTGCCCGCAGTTTTGGATAAAACAGGTACTCGGTTGTGGAATCATTAATGGCAATGGAATCTTTTTTGCCTATATCGTAGGTTTGACGGACAAAAACGGTAAAGTCTTTATACACATTGCCGGTAACAACAGTTGAATTAAACGGGGTACGGTCAGTATTATTATCATTACCCAGATTAACATTTACAGCAAATCTTTTTTTCAAATTCGGATCAGATAAAGAAGAATCAAACCGTATGCCTCCATTTTCAGAATTTTTTATTGTATTACCCAACAGTATAAAAAATGCGGCATATCTTTTTCGCTTGCCCTGGTAATTGCTGAACAGTCGGTAACTTTTATGATTGGTATTTTGATTTTCAAAAAATCCGGGGGCGCTGATGAGCCGGTAATCGAAACCAAAACCGATATTTGGCCTTGGGTTTTGCGTATGCAGCGCTTTTATCATTTGCTCTTTACCCGAAGCAAGCTGGTAACTCAGTTGCGAAAAAGGCCTGTTTGTTTTATAAAATTTCGATTCCTCCAGTGTGTAGCGGTAAATATCAAAAGCATGAAAACCTGCATCCCAGCCGGGTTTGGCAAAAGGCTTGTAAATTAACGGGTAAGCTGCTGCCCCGTTATTGCCCAAGTAAGCATAGGATGATGGTATGGAAAAATATTTATCAAAATCGTTGATGGTTGAATCGAACGGAATGCTGCGGATTGAATCGAGATATTTGTAAGAGATGGCAATAGAATCTTTTTTATCATCGCGGTGTACAAAGCCAATGGTATCTCTTGAGCCCGAAGTATTTTTAAACTCGCCAAGCCTGCCGCCTATTTTATTTAAAACCGGTTCCTGTGCATGCGCAAACTGAAAACAAAAAACCAATATTAGCAGGGCAAAAATTTGCTTCATCATCTATACTTATAGTTGTGCAATTAATCCGCAAAATAAAGCTTTAAAATCAGGCTCTGCTGCTTTGGCTGCCTGCAAAACTTCTTCATGGGTTATTATATTTTCATCATCACGAATGCCAACATCCGTAATTAAGCTCATGGCAAATACCGGCAACCCCATGTGTACAGCGGTAATCACTTCCTGTACAGTACTCATACCAACTGCATCGCCGCCCATGGCAAGTATCATTCTGTATTCTGCATGGGTTTCAAATGTAGGGCCGGTTACTGCAACATAAACACCTTCTTTTAGTTTAATATTTTTTTCGGCAGCAATGGCTTTTACTTTATTGATCAGGTATTTTTTATACGGCTCACTCATATCCGGAAACCTTGGGCCAAGTTCTTTATAATTTTTACCAATTAACGGATTGGGTGCCAACTGGCTGATATGGTCGGTGATGATCATCAGATCGCCAACCTTTAAGGATGGGTTTACACCACCGGCGGCATTACTTACCAATAAAGTTTCAATACCTAAAAACTTTAAAACCCTTATCGGAAAAACGGTCTGCTCCGATGTATATCCTTCGTAAACATGAAAGCGGCCAGCCATAGCAACTATTCTCTTACCACCCAGTTCTCCAAAAATCAGTTTACCACTATGCCCCTCCACAGTACTTACCGGAAAATGCGGTATATCCCCATAAGGAATTTCCTTTTCTATTTTTATTTCGTTTACAAAACTGCCGAGGCCACTTCCTAAAACCAAACCCAATGTGGGTTTATCGCTGTATATATTTGTAATAAAATCTACTGCTTCTTTAATCTTCAGCATCATAATAATTAACTGTTTTAAGCGCCAAAGGTAAGGTAAGTTTGGAGTTTAGGAGTTTAGGAGTTTAGGAGTTTAGAGTTTAGAAGTTTAGAAGTTTAGAAGTTTAGGGTTTTGTTTTAGTCCCGATAGTTATCGGGATCAATT
Organism: Chitinophagaceae bacterium; assembly: GCA_031417255.1. Classification (GTDB taxonomy): domain Bacteria; phylum Bacteroidota; class Bacteroidia; order Chitinophagales; family Chitinophagaceae; genus Ferruginibacter. The sequence continues at coordinate 3,436 of JANOVD010000011.1, read as the reverse complement.
CGCTTAGTTAAAAGCTCAATAAAGTTAAGATGTACAAGAGTGACGCCAATGAAGCTGGGTTAAGATTCACTGCCGGGAACACCCGTCCGAACGGCGTTCAGCCGGGCGGGCAAAACCCCAAACCCAAAACTCAAAACACTTTCTTATCTTCGTAAAAATTTTTCTTTTATGAATCTTCACGAATACCAGGCTAAAGAATTATTGAAAAAATATAATGTTCCTGTGCAGGAAGGCATCCCGTGCAGTAACCCCGGCGAAGCAGAACAGGCGTATAAACAAATTCATACACAGTACGGAAGCAGGTTTGCTGTTGTAAAAGCACAGATACATGCCGGTGGCCGTGGCAAAGGAAAAATTGTGGGTACCGAACAACGTGGTGTGGCTGTTGGTAAAACGGCTGAAGATGTAAAACAGATAGCACAAAATATTTTGGGAGGCACATTAGTAACCATACAAACCGGTGAAGCCGGAAAATTAGTAAGAAAAATTTTGGTGGCACAGGATGTTTATTATGAAGGGCCAACTCCGGTGAAAGAATTTTATCTGTCTATTTTATTGGATCGGAGTACCGGACAAAATGTGATCATGTACAGCACCGAAGGCGGTATGAATATTGAAGACGTAGCACATGACACGCCTGAAAAAATATTTAAAGAATGGGTTTTTCCCGGTGGTATGCTGGAACCTTTTCAGGCACGTAAAATTGCTTTTAATTTAGGCTTAAGCGGTGTTGCTTTTAAAAACTGCGTAAAATTTGTTACCAATTTATATAATGCTTACCTGGGTTCTGATTGCGGTATGCTTGAAATAAACCCGCTGTTTAAAACCAGCGATGATAAAATAATTGCTGTTGACTGTAAAATGAATATTGATGACAATGCATTGATGCGCCATCCGGATATTGCAGCATTAAGAGACCTGAGCGAAGAAGACCCAACAGAAGTGGAAGCAGGACAGTATAATTTAAATTTTGTAAAATTAGATGGCAACGTTGGCTGCATGGTAAACGGCGCCGGACTTGCCATGGCCACCATGGATATGATTAAACTGAGTGGTGGCGAGCCTGCAAACTTTTTGGATGTGGGCGGTACTGCCAATGCACAAACCGTAGAAGCCGGTTTTCGAATTATTTTAAAAGACCCGAAAGTAAAAGCGATACTTATTAATATTTTTGGCGGTATTGTACGTTGCGACAGGGTTGCACAGGGTGTTATTGATGCGTACCAGTCAATTGGCAATATTAATATCCCGATTATTGTTAGACTGCAAGGCACCAATGCCGATGTTGCAAAAAAATTAATTGACGAAAGCGGGTTGAAAGTGCAAAGCGCAATTCAATTGAGTGAAGCAGCAGATCTGGTTAATAAAGCAGTGGCATAAATTATTTTCATATCATTAGACCCGTCCAAATAAAGAAGGATGGGTTTTTTTATATAATGACTATATAATTTTTTGTCATTTCGATCCCTATGGCTATCGGGAGAAAAATCTATTTTATTTACTATCCAGATGTCTCCTGCCGTCGACATGACAGGTCATTTGGGATTAATTTTCAAACTGAGATACTACACATTTGCGAATTAAGCAGATAATCCTGAAAAATAATTAAATTACGAGTATAAATTTTTTATACATGCTTGAATTAAACTTCTCCCCTTTTCCTGAACTGAAAACCAAAAGGCTTTTACTCAGAAAAATGAAAGATACTGATGCGCCGGAATTATTATTCCTGAGGTCGGACGAAAAAGTAATGCAATACATCGGACGGGAGAAAACTAAAACAGTGGAAGAAGCCGAAGGATTTATTCAGAAAATAAACGCATCGGTTGATGCAAATGAAAGCATCATGTGGGCCATTGCATTAGTGGATAACCCTGACACCATGATAGGTACGATCTGTTACTGGAATATTTTAAAAGACCATTACCGTGCAGAAGTAGGCTATATTCTTCATACAGATCACTGGAATAAAGGGATGATGAAAGAAGCTTTACAGGCAGTAATTGATTTTGGATTTACCGAAATGAAACTGCACAGTATTGAGGGCCATATTAACCCCGATAATATTGTATCGGGAATACTTTTAGAAAAATGCGGCTTTACCCGGGAAGCCTATTTTAAAGAGAACTTTTGTTTCAGGGGCAAATTTTTTGATTCGGCTGTTTATTCCCGGCTTGCCGGCTAAAATATCAGTAGTGTCTCAATTTGAATTGCCACTCTAATAATGAGCTGTCAGTCTGAGGCACTCATAAAAAAAATTAAGCTCTTTGCAAATGACATTGAGAAAACTTTTTCTCAGCTTCGCCCACAGGGCCCAGTGGGCTGCGAAAAGAGGTTTGCCACAAAGGCCCAAAGGCACGAAGTAGAAAAATGCTACGCATTTTTCTTTGTGTCTTCGAGTCTTAGTGGCTAAATTCAATTTTTGTAAAAAATTGTTTATCAACCTCTTAAAATACTTGTCATTAGCAGCTTGTCGAAGACGGGCTACTTCTAATAACCCCCGGGTTCGACATCCCGATAATTATCGGGACACTCTGACAGCTTTTCGAACTTATACACTACTAAAATACCCTGTATTTGGTATTGTTTATTAAATTCAAAAACCGTTACTTTATATTAACCAATTAATCAACTTTCATCTTCTAAATTATTTTTTTATGAACCAGCTTGAACAAAGAGTAATAAAACTTGAAAAAAGCCTGCAGGCTTACCGTATATTTTTCGGCACATCGGTAATTATTTTAATTGCCTTTGTATTAATGTCGTCGGGTAAAAAAGATGATGTGCCCGATATTATTAAAGCAAAAGCCTTTCAGGTTGTAGATAACAGCGGCAATGTGTTGGTATTGATGAACAAAGAAAAAGGTAGTGGCCAGGTTGCCACTTACGCATCAAACGGGCAAAAATTAGTTCGCCTGTTTACATCTGAAAGTGATGCCGGAGCTATAAACACTTTTGACCCCAATGGCAATCTTAATTTTAAAATTACCAACAATGTTAAAGGCGGTGGATATCTTGCGATGTACAATTCTGATTTAAAAGAAGTAGTTGAATTGGGTGTTTTAACCTCGAATGATGGTTATATGCAGGTAAATGACGTTAACGGAGATAAGCTGGCTAAAATTACTGCAACCACAGAGGGTGGCGGGCATTTTTCATTAACCAAGGCTGGTAAAGAAACCATTACCATGTCGGCTGCAACACCTGGTGGCAGGTTCAGCATTTACGATAATACCGAAAAACGCATTGGCTATTTTGGCACACAAAGTGATATGAGCTGTAATTTATCTGTGTATAATAACAGTGGTACCCGGATTGGTGGTTTCCCTACTTATTGATTATATTGTTTACAATAAAAACAAAGCCCCGGCCTGTAAAAAACAGCGGGGCTTTATTTTTTTTAACCCAAAAAACTACATTTTTGGCAGCAGCACAT
>JANOVD010000010.1:0-12734 GCA_031417255.1 Chitinophagaceae bacterium | reverse complement strand
ACCATTTCTATAACCTTTACCAATATAATTCCAAACAGTGGTGGGCAACAATGCACTACAGTGATGAATAGTATCACATCATCAACCGGCACGATCTCAAGTATAGCTACGCTGCCGGTCACTATTCCGATAGGAGGAAATTCAAACGCCGTTACTTTTACTTATACCCCATCAGTATCCGGCGCCACAACAGCATCTTTATCATACCAGGGTATTTGGAACGATGGAAATAACAATACCAGCAACTTCAGCAACACTAATGTTGTTTTACCTTCCTGTGTTTGCGACTACTGTAATAAAGCAGTGGAATTCGATCATAACCCTGGAACATCAACTCTTACAAGCAACAGTTTGAATATAGTGCAAGACATTTGGGACATGGCAGGTAACACAATTGTTAGTGTTAAAGCCGAAATAATTTCTTTTGAAAGATATGTGAGTGATGAATGTATGACCTGCAATAAAGATGCTGCACTTTGGGGCAATTTTACTTCAGGTATGATGGGCACTTTGCCAGGTACATTTGGTTCTGCGACAAGCCCTGTTACAGGCAATACACACCATACGATATATTGGACCGTTCCTACCGGCTATACGGGGGCATTGGTGCCTTTTAGATTATATATTAATACGCCGCCCCTGAGTAAGCTTGAATGCTGCTGCGAAAAAATAAAAGCAAAGATCAGGTACACCTATACGTTTAGAGATAAAGTAACAGGTGAATGTAAAACCTGTACTGCCGGAATTTTTGAATACCAGGCACAAAAAGGAAACTGTCCTACTACTCCCGGTACATCAACTGGTGGTGGGGTAAAGCAAAACTAATTTAAAAAAATACAAAATAAAAGAACATGAAAAATATTATCAGGAAAATGCAGCTTGTTTTATTGCTTTTGTCTGCGGCAATTGTTAAAGGCCAATTGCCTTTACAATTCGGAGACGGCATTATTACCCATAGCCCCAATTCATACACAGCCAGTGGTCCAACTACTTCGCCGGCTGTATTAAGAGTAATTCATACTTCAAATACATCCACAACTCCTTTGGGAGCAACGTGGACTTCACCTATCCCAAAGCCATTAAATAATTTTTATTCTAACTGGAACGTAATCACTTTGGGATATGTTTTCGGTGTCACTTTGGATCAAAATCCCAATCCCAATATTTATGTGTCTTCAACCCAGATTTATAGTAGTACCACTTTGAATAACAGAAAAATCTGGCGATTAAAGGGAGGAGTTCCTGGTGTCGGCGCAATTGGTTCAAATTCCTTGGTTTTTGATTTTAATAACCCTTCGGGAACAGGCACTGCTACGAGTCTTAGATCTCTGGGTAATGTAAAATATGAGCGGTTTGGACCGATTGAGAATATCTATGTTTCTGATTGGCAAACTGGCGAAATTCATAGACTGGTCGGCAGCTCAGCATCAAACTCGCTATGGGCCAATCAACCTGCATTTAATCCTAAGTTTGGAAGGCTCAGTGATGATCCGTCTGAAATGCCTTACGGGCTTGCTGTTAGACGCATTTCCACAACATCGGTAAAATTATATTATTCAAAAATATCTACTAACAGTAACTCTAATTTAATTGGGGGTTACGGAAACAATGAAATATACTCTGTTGACATAAACCCAGCTAACGGAGATTTTATTACGGGATCAGAAACAATTGCCAATATCCCCAATATAAATAAAAATCCAACTAGCTGGGGTGGATTTGCAGGTTCAGGTATTTCATATGTTTGTTCGATACTGCCGGTAATATCCGATATAGCATTTACAAAAAATGGAGCTAAAATGCTTGTTGGTCAGCAATCCTGGGGCACGTGGGGATTTCTGGCGCCACACAATTCCGAAGTGAGAGAATTCATTAATACTCCTTTGTTTTCCACAACCTGGGTTAATACGGCAAATATTTTTACTGCTGGAGCATATCTTAATTCAACTTGCTCAACCCCTGCAGCATATAAGAACGCGGTGGGAGGGGTCAGTTACTCTGATAATGTAATTAAGAAAAATGCAGAGTATGCTTGTGATACGGCTGTTTATTTTTCAGCAGATTATATAAACGCGGCAGGTACTAACATCGTGTATGGTGTGCAAGCGTTGAATGCAAATGGGGGAGCCGCAGGTACAGTGGCGAATTCATTATGGATTGATGCAGACGATTATTTACTCTATTATGATAAAACCTTTTTAGGCGATGTTGAAATTTATAAAAATCCTTTTGACTGCACAGCTCCATGCAATTGCAATAATAGCTCCTGGACCAATATAGCAATGGGTGCAAATACATCATGGTGGGCTGGTCCGCCGAATGCTTTGCCGACATTAACCTATACACAAGGGCAGCCTCCATTAAGTGGAGTTTTGTTTCCGAACTACCATTGTGCTGGAACTAACTGTATTGCTACCTATACATTTTCTTTGTTAAAACCAGATAATACCAGTATAAACTTGCCAAATAGTAGTGGGGGATTCAATTTAGCCCAAATACCTTTTAGCCAGATGATCTGTAATAAAACTTACTACATAATAATAACACCGATCTGCGGCCAGACAAGTTGTACACCCGTGCGGATACCTTTGATTTATAATTGTAGCGATATTCCTCCACAGTCTTGTGAATGCAAAGGAACTGTAACAATTAATGCGAGTCAAAGTTTAGTAGTAACGCCGCAAAACAACACGACGAATTTGAATCCAGTTTCTACAGTAACAGGTTCCTTTACCTTATCCGCTTCATTACCAGTTACAGAAGTTAGAATGTTGGTAGATGAATTCAGGTTAACTACTACATCAGGAAATGACAACTGCATGTTATGCAGGAACAAACCGCAAACATGGGGAAGTATAAATGCTGCAACCTTATCGGGAGTTACTTCGCAAACTGCGGTAACGCCAGCTTTGGCAAATGATATAAGGGAGTTCGTATTTAATAACGGAGCAAACAGCATGTTCAACCTGAACGGAAACACCCTAAACTTTACTTTAGGTGTGCCAGGTATAACCGGGTTAAACTGCTGTAAGCTTAAAGTGGAGGTTTGTATAAAATTTATTATCAGGGATGTTAATTGTTGCGAAAGAGAAGTGCTTAAATGCTTTACTTTCGACTTACAATAAAATAGCATGATCGATAAACGACCTGGTTTTGTTAGAGAAAGAAGATATGATCTAATGTTTGGGCTTATTTCACTCCTGTTATTTGCAGGATCTGTAAATGCCCAAACCTTTCAAACCAGGGATGTTAAGTTGTATGATTATTTCAATAGGTTTTATATCCAGGAGGTACCAATTGAAGTGACCGGCTTACCGAACGTTTTGAATGATAGTTTTGGGTTGGAGGCCATCCAGCTTTCATTACATCATGACAGGACGAGCGACTTAAAAATTCAGTTGCAGGCGCCAGATGGAACAACTGTATGGGTCACCAACAGAAATGGGGGCTTAGATGGAAAGGATTATATAAACACTCGTTTTAGTCAGTATGGTAAAAATGGATTGATCAATGCAGGCAGATCATCGTTTACGGGGAATTATATACCTGATGGTCAGATGACTTATTTTAATAATGGTAGTAATCCCAACGGAACCTGGAAATTATTAGTGGAAGATTTGACTATTGGTGTAGAAGGAATATTGGATTCTGTTGGGATTATTTTTGGTAACAAACCAGCGCATATAGTTCAGAGAAAATATTGCTCGATGCTTGAGCCGGAATTATGCAGCTGTCCTAAAAAGGGTTGCGAATTATTGCCTGATCTGGTAATAGTTCCTGCAATTACAAAAACCCAATACCTTGAATTTGCAAATAATGATTCCATGTATCCCGGCCAATTAAAAATAGCTGTCGCAATTGCCAATATCGGGTTAGGGCCCTTAGAAGTTGGACCAGACAGTAGTTTGATTGGCAATTGCTGTGGTAGTGATACAATCAAAATGTCACCCAAAGCCCGGTTTGATCTATTTCAAAAAATCTATTCCAAAGCGGGAAAGGGATTTGTAAACAGAACGGTAAAAACCGGAACAATATACTATGAAAGTATGCCCGGGCATCACCATTATCATGTGGATGATTGGATAGAGATGCGATTGGTAAAAATGGTAAATGGACAGAGAAAGCTAATGTGCAAAGGAGCTAAAGTAAGCTATTGCCTTTTTACAAATGGGATGCTCTATGAGAAAGAAAAGAGCAGTTTGATCAATGGAGTGCGTTATGGAACAACAATGCCAAATTATGCTTTAGGAGAATATCCCGCCTGTAGCCTGGCAAAACAAGGGATAGCTGTTGGAGGATACGATTATTATGGAATGATGTACGAAGGCCAGTATTTGCAACTTCCCAAAGGATTAAAAAGCGGCGAATATATTTTAGAAATTGAAATAGACCCTGATCATAAATACATTGAAAGTGACAGAAGCAATAATATTTTCAAAATCAAAATAAACATTAAAAAACAACAGAAATAAAGCTGTTAACTTTTATTCTCCGGTTTTAGCTTAAAAAATGTAATTCAAACAATTCTTTTTCCATCTGATAGCACAAAAGCATTTACCGCTTACTCAACCACCCCTCCACTTCACACAATCATTATGTAAGCTTACACAGGCAGGGTTGTGCAGGCTAACATATCAGGATACTTTTATCATCAGATTAAACCAAGAATAAAAAATTTACAATGAAAAAATATTTTATAACAATACTGATCTTAACAAGCATAAGTTTATCCGCCCAAGCCCAATCACCGGTTAGTATTTCCGGCACCTTGGGCATAAGTTACGAAGGCTATGGCTTAACCGTAAACCCTAATACACCCGTTTTTTATCCGCCCCGCCGCCCATGGAACCAGGTAAGATTTAATATTGCACCAAAAATTACAATCGGTGGTTTAAGCCTGCCATTCAATTTTAATTTTGCTGCCATACCCACCAATTTTTCTGGAGGCTCAGGAGGGTTGGGTGCATTGGGGAGCCAGAATTTTGGACAGTTTATCACCAACCCTATGAACAATTTTTCCCTCAACCCAAAATACAAATGGGCAGAGTTGCAATTGGGCACACAGTATCTTAATTACAGCGAATTAAGTACCGGCGATATTGGCGTGTTTGGTGTAGGATTTGATTTGAAGCCCAAAGGATGGATACTTAAATTTTTTACCGGCACATCGCAACAGGGTATAAATGCTTCAACATCGCCACTGGTGCCGGGAGCCTATAAACGCAGCAACTGGATGGCGCAGTTTGGCCGTGAAAAAGAAGGAAGATATAAAATGGCTTTTACTGTGGTGAAGGGGAGAGATAAGTTTAACAGTGTTACAACTCCATTGACTGTTAATCCGCAGGAAGGCGTTGTATTCAGCCTCATCAACAATGCCTATTTTAATAAAGGCTGGTACCTGGAGCTGGAAGGAGCTCACAGCATATTTACAACAAATACCAATTCGGGGCCGCCGGGTGTTGGCGGTGCAAGTTCGCTTAAACCTTTTATTACAGCTTATTCATCTACCAAAAAAGATTATGCAGTTACAACAGCAATCGGTAAAAAGTCAACCAATTTTGATATTGGTTTTAAAATGAAATACCTCGGTGCAGGCTTTATAACCATGGGTTATCCGTACCAACAACCCGACAGGCTCGACCTTACCTTAAACACCCGCTTTAATGCCTGGAAAGACAAAAACAAAAATTATAAAATGAATGTGATTGCCAGCATTGGTAACCGGGTAAATAATATGAGTAATACGGCTGGCAACCGGGCCAACCAGTTTTTGGGTAATCTCAACTGGTTTACACAGTTTAACGATCGCTGGAGTTTAAATGTGAGTTACAATAATTTTGGTTTTAATACAAATGGTATTAGTGGCGGTTTTGCTTCTATAAAAAATGTAAGCAACGATTTGGGCTTAAACCCAACATACACCTGGAGCAATGATAAGATGAACCATATGCTGAGTATGAGCTACAATTACAGCAAGTACAAAGAAACAGTTACACCGCCTCCATATACAACACCGGTAACAACCAATAACAATACGCATACGGCTTTGCTTACTTATGTGCCCACTTATTTCACCAAAAAAATAACGCCCGATTTTAGTATGCTGTATTTCTATAACCAAACACCGGTTATTAATGTGCAGTTGTTTACATTAAGTTGCGGCCTGGGTGTGCCAATGGCTAAAGACAAAATAAACATGCGTGGGCAATTGCAATACACACTGGGTAAAACCGGAAGCTTCAGCAGCAACAATAATTTAATTGCCAGTTTGAATATTGATTATGCCATCACCAAAAAATTAAAGTGGAGTATGTTTATGACAACCAACTATTTTAAATATGGAAATGAATTAGGTGTGCCCCTTGTAGGCGCTAATTATTTGGAAAGTACTTTACGCACCGGAATTACCTATCAGTTTAAATAACAATAACAGCCGCACTTACCCCTCTCCCTCGGAGAGGGGCAGGGGTGAGGTCAAAATAAAAATCATGAAAAAAATAACCATAACAGCTTTATCGCTTTTTGTAATACAGTTTTTGCAGGCACAGGTAAATATAAACCTGTCAATGAACCCGAGGCCGGTTGCAAACATCAGCGACTGGGCAGGCAGGCGGGATGTGCTTACCCTGATTGCATCTCCTTTGCCGGTTGCAAATTATCCAAATAATGTAAAGATCAATACCACTATTAAAACTGCCGACGGTGCAAACGTAGCAGTTACCGATATGCAAAGGGCTCCTGTAAAAGCATTGGTACGTGGAGGCACTACCATTTTTTATGCAGCAGATGTAGTGAATATGCAGGCCATGGTTTTTACGGCAAGCTTTCAGGATAAATTAAACCGCACAGGCAAATTACCTGCGGGTAATTACCAGATAATTGTGCGGCTCGATTCAACCAATTTGCCGGTTGAGCTGAGTAATACACAAACCAAAGTATTCTTTCTGTCAGCAACCCAATTGCCTGTTTTAATTATGCCGGTTAATGGAGATTTATTGCCTGCCGCTCAGGCTCAAACCGCTATCACTTTCCGCTGGTCGTCATTGGTGCCAAGGCCAACAGAGCCGGTGCATTATCGTGTGCAGGTATTTGAAGTGCTGGCCAATCAAACAGCTATGCAGGCATTAAGAAGTAACCAGCCTTTGCTAAACCAGGAAGTTGTGGGTACTACACAATACATCTGGCGACCACAATTAAGTTTTGTCAATGACTCTATAAATAAATTTGTGTGGACGGTACAATCTTTCGATAATAAAAATGCGATCATAACCGGCGAAGTGCCAAATGGCGAGGGCAGGAGTGAACCCAAAACATTTAATGTAGGTAATCCTCCTTCAACAGCAAAAGGGCACCAGACATGGAGCCGGGAATGTGAGTGCTGGGTTTATTCCGATCCGAAATTAAGACCGCTTAAATAGTGCTTTTAACCAACCCGTATGGTTTGTAAACTTTGCCAAAGTTTTAAACTTTGGCAAAGTTGTATCAGGAACTTTTATTCCGCCGCCAATATCAATTATATAAAACAGTTTGTACCCTGTTGCTCTCTTTTCTGATTGTCCACAAACTTTGTGGGGCAACCACATGTTAGGTTATTTAAAAAACCATCCTTGTAAATCCCAAATACCATTTGACATTTACAAGGTAAGTTGTATCTTAGCAAAATGATAAAAAGAGCCTTACAGCCGGTTATGGTAAAATTCCTGAAAGCTTTTCCGGCTATTGTTGTATTGGGGCCACGGCAGGTTGGCAAAACAACATTGGTAAAACTGATAGCAAAAAACAGCAGAAAAAAAACAGTTTATCTTGATTTGGAAAAGCACAGCGACTTTGAGAAACTGAACAGGGACGCAGAAGAGTTTCTGGGTTCGTATTTAAATGAGTGTGTGCTGATAGATGAAGTGCAGCGAATGCCCAAATTATTTCCTTTGCTACGTGCCATGATTGATGAAAAGCGTAAACCAGGCCGTTATATCATTACCGGATCGGCATCGCCCGATTTGTTAAAAGGAGCATCAGAAAGCCTGGCTGGCAGGGTTGCTTATTTTTATCTGCATCCCATTGGTCTGCACGAACTGCCCGAAAATATAAGCATTTACAAACACTGGTTCAGAGGTGGTTTTCCGCAAGCCTTAACCATGCGTAGCAGCCAATTGCTGCACGGGTGGTTAGATTCTTTTATTACCACGTACATAGAAAAAGATTTACCTTTTTTATTTGATATCCGTTTTTCGCCTGCTACCATGCGTAAGCTCTGGAGTATGCTGGCGCATTTGCAGGGCAGTATTTTAAATGCCGATAAATTAGGCAGCTCTTTGGATATTACCGGCACAACAGTAAAAAGATATTTAGATTATTTGCAGGCTGCATTTATTATTACCAAACTACAGCCTTATTATGTAAACATTGGTAAGCGGTTGGTAAAAGCGCCCAAAGTATATATTAATGACAGCGGTATTCTTCATTATTTACTGCGGATAGATAATGAAAAGGAATTAGCAGGCCACCCGGCTGTTGGCGCATCGTGGGAAGGATATGTGATTAGCCAGGTATTGTATGCCAAAGAAAACCGGCTGGATATGTACTATTACCGTACACAGGCCGGTGCCGAGTGTGACCTGGTGCTGGTAAGAGGCCATGTGGTAAAAGCCTGCATAGAAATAAAATTCAGCAAAGCCCCTGTTGTAACCAAAGGGTTTTATCAATCGGTTGCCGACTTAAAAAGCAAAAATAATTTTATTGTTTGCCCCGCCGATATTGATTATGTAACCAGGGAAGGAATAAGGATTGTGGGAGTTACAACTTTTATAAAAAAATATTTACCAAAATTATAAATATTTCATCCTTGTAAATCCCAAATGCAATTTGACATTTACAAGGATGGTTTATTTAGCAAACATTGCCAAAGTTTTAAACTTTGGCAATGTTGTATGTATAACTTTACGCCCCTTCAATCAACCCCACCGCATTTCCCCAGGGATCAATAACCGTTGCAACTTTTATTCCTCCACCAACATCAGATGTATCGTATAAAACGGTTGCGCCTTGTTCAACTGATTTCTTAACGCAGTTTTCAATTTCATCAACTGCCCAATGGCTTACAGTTTGGTTGCCGGTGGTTACGGTTTCATCCTGCGGATGCAAACCCAGTTCGCAACCATTAAAATCAAAACCTACATAAAAGGCTTCATCAAAATAAGGTTGTACACCGGTGAGGTTGCTGTACCATGCTTTTGCTTTTTGCAGATCGGGTACATAGTAAATAACAGTTCTTAATTTTTTAAACATAGTTGCCACGGATTTCACAGATTTACACGGATTAATACTGTAATTGAAATATTGTAGTCATTTTAAAAATAGCACAAAAAAAGAGAATGAAACTAATCCATTCTCTTTAAATTATCTTACTCCAAAGTTCCCCCTTTAGGGGGCGGAGGGGGTATTAGTTGTTCTTATTTGGCCGCTCCCATCTTCGCTTCAATGCTCAATGTAGCATGTGGTACTGCACGTAAACGGGCTTTATCAATCAACTGGCCGGTTACACGGCAAATACCGTAGGTTTTATTTTCAATACGCATCACTGCTTTCTCCAGGTGATCAATAAATGTTATCTGGCGGCTGGCCATCTGGCTAAGCTGTTCTCTTTCCATACTCATGCTGCCGTCTTCCATGGTCATGTAGCGGGCATCATCATTATCGCCGCCCATTTCATCTTTACGGGTAATTAACCCCTGCAGGTAACTCAATTCTTTTTTAGCAGAATCAAGTTTGCGCTGAATAATCTCCCTGAATTCATTTAAATCATTATCGCTGTATCGAACAATTGGTGCACCTAAATCATGCACCGGCTGGTCTAATACCGACTTGGTAAATTCAGGCTGGTATTTACGAGATGTTTTGGTGTTGATCTTTGGTAATACTACCGGTTTTGCCGGTGTGATCTTAATGTCCTTTGCTTTTTGAGGCGATTTTACTTTTACAGGCGGTACAACTTTTAGCGTTGTTTTTTTAACCGAAACCGGTTTTGATGCCGGCTTTTTTAGTTCAATAGTTTTTTTCATAGGTTTAATGACCGTTTTTTTTGCAGCAGCTTTAACGAGAGGTTTTGCCACTTTTTTTACCACAATTACCTTTTTAGGGGCTTTTTTTATAACTTTTGCTATCTTTTTAACCGTTTTCTTTACTGCCGTTTTTTTAGTCCCGATAGCTATCGGGAGCTTTTTGGCTACAATTTTTTTGGGTGCCGACTTCTTAACAGGGGCAACTTTCCCGCCTACCGGACGGGCAGGTTTTACCGGAACTGATCTTTTAACTGGTTTTACAGCCTTTTTTGCAGCAGGTTTAGCTGCTTTTTTCTTTGTAGCCATACTAATATCCTTTTTTAAGTACGTTCACTTTTAATATAGCATCATCCACTTCAATTTCTGTTCCGTCGTTTAAAACAGGTAAAAAAGCAAGCGAGTCAGCTAGAATTTCGGCGCAAATATACTCTTTATATTGAATTAATGAAGGTTGCAGCCCCTCATTTTCACTTACTATTACATCTATACGGTCTGTAAGGTTAAAACCGCTGTCTTTGCGGATGTTTTGTACCCGGTTTACAAACTCCCTTGCAATTCCTTCCTTTTTCAAATCATCAGTAATTACAATATCTAATGCTACTGTTAAATGTCCTTTTACGGCAACTTCATAGCCGGGAATTTCATCTGTTGATACTTCCAGGTCCTCAGCATTGATGATTATTGGCTCTTCGCCCAAAATTTTATGATCGGGGTTAAGTATATATTCATTTTCCAGCACTTTATCAATGGTTGCATTGTCAAATGCTGCGATCTGTTCGGCTGCCCATTTCATTTTGCCCCCTAACTTTTTACCCAGTGTTTTAAAGTTAGCCTTGGCTTTTTTCCTGATAAAATCGTTTTCTGCCCCTAAAACATCTATTTCTTTAATGTTTGTTTCAGCCTTTATAATGTCTTCTACCTTTTTTATCCGGGCTTCCATGTCAGTATCCAGTGCCGGGATAAATACTTTTTGCAATGGCTGCCTTACTTTAAGGTTTACTTTTTTACGAAGCGATAATATTAAGGAAGAAATATCCTGGGCAAGTTGCATTCTTTTTTCCAGATCAATATCAATCACCAATTCATTTGCTTTAGGAAAATCGGTATGATGCACCGACTCATTTTTAAAACGACCGGAAACCGAATTTAGGTTATTGAACATCCAATCAGCAAAGAATGGTGCAACGGGTGCCATCAGTTTGCACAAAGTTTCCAAACATTCGTACAGGGTTTGATAAGCACAAATTTTATCGTGCTCATATTCGCCCTTCCAGAACCTGCGGCGGCAAAGCCTTACATACCAGTTGCTCAAATGTGCATCTACAAATTCTTCAATGGCACGGCCTGCCTGCGTAGGTTCGTAAGCATCAAAATTTTCCTGCGCCTCTTTTATTAATGAGTTGAGGGAAGATAAGATCCACTGGTCAATTTCGGGCCTGTCCTTAACCGTAATATAATTTTCTTTAAAAGCAAATCCATCTACGTTTGCATACAATGCAAAAAACTGGTAAGTGTTATATAATGTGCCGAAGAATTTGCGTTGCACTTCTTTAATACCTTCCACATCAAATTTTAAACTGTCCCATGGCGATGCATTGGTGATGAGATACCAGCGTGTAGCATCGGCACCAAAACTATTGATGGTTACAAAAGGATCAACCACATTGCCGAGGCGCTTGCTCATTTTGTTGCCACTCTTATCCAAAACAAGGCCATTGCTTACAACAGTTTTGTAAGCAAGGCCGGAAGCCCCGGCCCCTCCTAACCTCCCCAGGGGGGAGGAACTACCATTGGGAAGATTATGTTTTGCTAATTCTTCATTGATGCTGTCTTTTAACAATGCTGCTAAAGCATGCAAAGTATAAAACCAGCCCCTCGTTTGATCAACACCTTCGGCAATAAAATCTGCGGGATAATTTTTGGAAAATTCCTCTACATTTTCGAAAGGAAAATGCCATTGGGCATAAGGCATGGCGCCACTGTCGAACCAAACATCAATCAGGTCAGGCACACGCTGCATGGGCTTGCCTGATGGACTTACCAATGTAATTTCATCTACATAAGGTTTGTGCAGATCAATGGCCTCCCCTAAATCCCCTCCGAAGGAGGGGATTTTTGAATATCCTGCTTCAAAAGATTTTTTTATTTCATACTGCAATTGCTGAATACTACCTATGCAAATTTCTTCTTCGCCATCTTCAGTTTTCCATATAGGTAAAGGCGTTCCCCAAAAGCGGCTGCGGCTCAGGTTCCAGTCAACCATATTCTCTAACCAATTACCAAAACGGCCGGTGCCGGTGGCGGCAGGTTTCCAGTTGATGGTTTTATTTAATTCCACCATCCTTTCTTTAGCAGCAGTTGTTTTTATAAACCATGCATCCAGCGGATAATAAATAATGGGTTTATCTGTACGCCAGCAATGCGGATAATTGTGTTCGTATTTTTCTACTTTAAAAGCCCGGTTCTCTAATTTTAATTTTACAGCAATGTCAACATTCACATCTACATAGTCTTTTTCATCTTTATAATCTTTTACATAGCGGCCGCTGAATTCACCCACACCCTCTACAAACTTTCCTTGTTTATCTACTAGAGTTAAAATGCCGAGGTTATTTTTTTTACCTACTTTAAAATCATCTGCACCAAAAGCGGGGGCGGTGTGTACAATACCGGTAC
>JANOVD010000009.1:0-12720 GCA_031417255.1 Chitinophagaceae bacterium | reverse complement strand
TTTCCGGGTTGGCATATTGAGTGCTCGGCCATGAGTGAAAAATATTTGGGAAAGAAATTTGACATACACGGAGGTGGAATGGATCTGGCAGCTACACATCATACCAACGAAATTGCACAGAGCCAGGCATGCTACCATACAAGCCCTGCAAAATTTTGGATGCACACAAACATGCTTACTGTTAACGGAACAAGGATGAGCAAATCTTTGGGCAATGGATTTTTGCCCGAAGAATTATTTACCGGCAATCATCCGCTGCTGGAGAAAGCCTATGCCCCAATGACTGTGAGGTTTTTTATGTTGCAAACGCATTACCGCAGCACATTGGATTTTAGTAATGAAGCATTACAGGCATCGGAAAAAGGTTTGAAAAGATTGTGGGATGCGTACGAAGTGTTGCAAAAACTGGCAATTAGCAATGAACAATTGGCAAGTGATACAGAGCTGGATGCAAAAGTGAATAAGCTTATAAACGAGTTTGATGAGTTTATGAACGATGATTTTAATACGGCAAAAGTTTTAGGCAGTATGTTTGAGCTGGTGCCGGTTATAAATTCTATAAAAGACGGATTGATAAAAGTGGATGCAATTTCTTCAGCAACATTATCGTTGCTGCAACAAAAATTTAAAGCCTACCTGGAAGATGTTTTTGGGTTACAAAACAGTGCTTCCAATAATGAGGTGTTGAATGGTGTAATGGAGTTATTGATTGAGATAAGAAAAGAATCGAAAACAAAAAAGGATTTTGCAACCAGCGATAAAATTAGAAACCAGCTGGCAGCAATAGGAATTAATTTAAAGGATGAGAAGGGTGGTGAGATGAGTTGGGGAGTAGAGTAATTACTCTGCGACCTCCGCTACCCTGCATCCTCTGCGTGAAAAATTTCACGCAGGGAACGCAAAGGAGCAGGGGAAACAGAGAGGCCTCAGCGATCCCCGGTTCCCTGCACAATCTGCGTGAA
Organism: Chitinophagaceae bacterium; assembly: GCA_031417255.1. Classification (GTDB taxonomy): domain Bacteria; phylum Bacteroidota; class Bacteroidia; order Chitinophagales; family Chitinophagaceae; genus Ferruginibacter. The sequence goes on along the minus strand of JANOVD010000009.1, from coordinate 11,758 downwards.
AATAAAAAATATGGAACACATCCTTCATCTTACAAAAGACAAAAAATTAAAAAAAATAATTGAACTGCAGGAGCCATTTGTATTGGCAAAAAGAAAAAATGTGTACCTGCATTTGTGCTACTCCATTATGAGCCAGCAACTGAGCACTAAAGTAGCTGATGTGTTTCACCGGCGCTTTTTACAACTGTATGCCGGCAAAGAACCATCCGCACAACAAATTTCTGTAACGCCATTTGAAACACTACGTGGTATTGGACTCAGTAATGCCAAGGCAAACTATGTACTGAACGTAAGTAATTTTTTTATTGATGAAAAGATAACTGATGCAATGCTGTATAAAATGAGTAATGAAGAAGTGATCAAATATCTTACTCAAATAAAAGGTGTGGGACAATGGACGGTGGAAATGATCTTAATGTTTACCCTCGGCAGGGAAGATGTTTTTGCTGTGGATGACCTGGGGATTCAGCAGGCCATTTGTAAACTTTACAAAATTGATGCTGCCGATAAAAAGGCGATGAAAGAAAAAATGCTTTTTGTATCAAAAAAATGGAGCCCTTACAGAACCTACGCCTGCAGGTATTTATGGGGGTGGAAGGATACAAAACCCCCTCCGCCTCCGCCAGCTGGCGGAGGAACTTAGAGCATTAATCTTTAAAGAGCTTATGAAATGGGGATTAGGGAGATTATTTCTTCCAGATACTTTTTATCTGTTTCATCAAACTGATTAAGTTCGTCACTGTCCACATCAAGTACGCCAATCACTTCTTCATTTCTTATTATAGGCACCACAATTTCTGATTTGGATAAACTGCTGCAGGCAATATGGCCGGGAAATTTTTCTACATCGCCAACAATTAATGTTGCTGCATTTTGCCAGGCAGCACCGCAAACGCCTCTTCCCTTTTTAATTCTTGTACAGGCAACCGGTCCTTGAAAGGGTCCAAGAACCAATTCATCATCCTGAGCGAAGCCGAAGGATTTCACTAAATAAAAACCAACCCATAACCAGCCAAACTGTTCTTTAAGCGCTGCGCTAACATTGGCCAGGTTTGCAATTAAGTCCGGTTCGCCATCAAGCAAAGCTTTTATCTGCGGAATTAGCGATTGATAAATTTCGGCTTTGCTGCCTGCAATAATTGTTAAGTCTTCTGCCATGTGGCAAAGGTACGTTGCAGCTGTCATTCCGAACGCAGTGAGGAATCTGCCCAATGATTGATCAATGGTTGGTAATAAGCAACTTTGCCCGGCAGATTCCTCCTTCGTCGGAATGACAAATGCAGGGATTAAGCTTTTTCCAGTACCATATCACTGTAAGAAAGCGCACAAAAATCTGCATCATCAAAATTGAACAAAGCAGCATAGACATCGCATTGTGCCTGTAATTTTTCTTTACCAATGGTGCCATCTTTATCAATGGCTTCTACTTCTATAAAAGTTCCCAGGCCTTCAACCGTATCAAAATGAAATTTTACATTGTTGATGAAATAGATCTTACGCCTTTTATCTACCACAGCTTTTATGCCCAGTGTTTTAATGAGTATTTCTTTAAGTGTTTTATCAGGCTGATGTTGATACAATAAAACATGACTTGATTTTGACCCGGCTGTATTTTCCCTTTCGTAATGTATCAAAGCGTTTTCAATATTGCCTTCCCGTAATTTTAACCTTCCCACAGGCGCATTAAAATAGGTGTCAATCTGGTGATCTTCGCCGATGAATACAGGGTTGTGTTGCTGCAGCAAAGTTTCCAATGCAGCGAGTTTGTTTGTGCTGGCTTTAAATTCAATGTTGAGGATTGGCATGGAGTGAAGGTATAAAAAACGGGCAACAAATAATGTGAGATGATTTATAAATGACTGGAGAAACTTCTGCAGCAATAAAGAAAGTTATACTGCATGAATTTGTTTAATCGTAAATATATGTGCCATTAATGCCTTGTCACTTACCCTGTAAAGCGATGAAAATAGTTTTACTTTATTGTCTTTTAAAAATTCAAAACTGTTTAGGCGATACAGGATTGAATCGTCAATATTGCAATTGGAAAAATAAAACACATCCCTGCTTGTTGTAAAGTATCTGCTTTCCCATCTGCCATATTTACTTGTGTTATTAAAATAATCAGATTCGCATTTGTCGGAAATAGCCGGGTATGAAGCGAAGTATAAAAGTCCAACACCGTTAATTTCGTAAAAAGGGTTAATGTTGTAATTTGTTTCATGAACAAAAGAAGAGGATAATATAAATTCTTCGCCATTCATGTTGAGGGTTTCAAGAAGCCCTTTCCTTAACAAGCGGTAATCATTCAGTATTTCAGGAGTTGAAACAAGTTCTGCAATTTGGTTTGCTGTAACTATTGGCTGGCTCTTGAACAATTTTGAATTGTCAATCGAATTCCTTGTAGAGAAACTTGTCATTAAATTGGCTTTTGATTGTTGCGCTTGATGTTGAAAAACAATTTCTGAAATATAGGTACTTAATCCGAAACGTTTTATTTCCCCATCAAAAATCATTGTTTCGTTTTCTTTAAAGTCATTCAATGCAGAAGTAGAAAAATTAATTCTTGTAAAGGTTGGATATAGCCTGTTTTCAAATTCGTCTTTAATGTTTCCTGATTGAGTATTTAATCCTTTACTTAATAATTCCCAATGGATATCGCCAAGTTCTTTGAATAACCAGTTTTCTGAAAGAGCAGAGTTTGCCATTTGAGGCATACAGATTTCATATTGTCTAGTTGTTGAAATAGTTTTTGTTTTCAATTTGTGATTTTTGCCTAGTGTCTCCTGCCGGTTACAAAAATTAATAGCTTCCTGAATTGTATTGAAGTTTTGCCAAACGATATTTGATATTTGCTTGCCGGTAAATTTTTCCAGTGTTACTCTTACAAGCACTAAATCAATACTGTCAATTCCTGTTTGCTGTACAGGTAAGGTCAGCTCCTCTTCTTTGAGTGAAGGCACCGCATTTTTCAGTAATTCAAAATATTTTTTCAAGGTTTAAAAAATAATTCCTGCAACAAGTTTGTAATACCAGCCTTCCCATGCAACACCCAGGGATAAACACAGGTAAATCCGGGTTACATCTTCCAGCATATCGGGATTAATTTGATAGCGGTGTAAAAACACGGGATCGGTAACAGGAAAGTCGTAACGGTTTGAATTGTAGGTAAACACCAGCCTGGTTTGTGGCCTGTCGGGTCTGTCAGGGTAAACTTTTTGTGTAACTTCAAACTGATTGATATTTGCCAGCATCAAAGAATGGTTAAGCGTTTCAATAAATTCCTGAGAAACAGCTTTACCCCTGTTTCCAAAAATTAAATTTCTGTTGTCACAAAGGGGCGCTAATTCACTCCGGTTAAAATTACCAACCGCACGAATTGTTTTCTCATCAAAAAAAACATTTTCTGACTGGTGGTTTTCAGGCCTGTTTTCGGTAACCTCAATTTCAATTATATTTAAAATATCGAATGGCGCAGCAATATCATTGGGTACTTCACCATGTTCGGTATTACAAGCCGGCCTTATCCATTTTGGTTTGCCGCCAACAAGAACAGGGTTGTTGTTTGCATCCAGTTCAATACCTGCCAAACACCTTCCCCCTTCTTTAAAGGAATTGGCTAAACAGATAAATTTTGTTGACATCCTGTATTTGTCTATTTTATCAGGTGGATAATCTCAATATCAGTTCTAACTTGTTTTAAATATTCGGCAAGTAATCTTCTGTGGCATTTTTCGGGAGTATGTTCGCTGCACAATAAACAGTTTTCGTGTAACAGATTAAGATTTGTTTTTTTGGCTACTTTTCTCATATCCAGGAGATTCAGGTATGCCGTTTCATATTCTTCCCAGGTCATTTTTTTATCTCTATATCTTGAAAGCAACTCTTTAGTTGGGGCAAAGTCAACATTGTGCTCATAACCCATATGACCTATTTCTCCGGAAAAAAATTTCAAATCAGAACCTTTTGCAAAACCTGCCAGTTGCGAAACATTGTTAATTCTTGTGTCAACAATTTTTTTAACATTGTTATTACGCAACAGGTTGAAAAAAGTCTCTGCCGATTTACCTGTAAATCCGATAGTGTATAGTTTAATCATAAAGTTCTTCCTGCGGCTGTTTTGAGTAAGGTGCGTAGGCAATTTCTTTGTTTCGCAAACGATAAGCAGCTTTCAACTGGTCGTCTAGAGTAATATTAGGTTGAAACATATCCGGCTGCGGAATTTTCTTTTCATATTTTTTCAGGAGTTGCTTTTCAAGCTCAGCATTTGTTTTTATTGTTTTGTCTTTAAGAATATGCTTTACATCAAAACCATCTTTTTCCAAAGCAATGGAAACCATGGAGAACCTGTGGCAGTCGAATGGTTCGCTTTCAGAACACATTAAAGCAATAGTAAAACCTTTGTCAATGCCTTCCCAAATCTTCTCGACCCCAGTTTTAAAATTCCATGATTTGCGCACCAATTCAAAATTTACTTTACCTTCTTCATCCAGTAGATCGGGATCGGTATGCCTGGCACCAAACTCCTCAGCAAAATGCAGATAAGTAATTCCGTTTGCCTTCAGGAAATTTGATAAAGGCTCTTTGTTATATTGAGGATTATAAGAACTTGCAGCAATACTCCGAACATCAATCACACAGTTTACAGAATATGTTTTAAGCAAGTCAAGAAACACACCGATTGGGTGTGTGGAATGCCCTACAGTATAAATTACAGGTCTATCCATTTTTATATCATTTTATGTGTCAAAGTTAAGTTTTTGTGCTGAATTTTCATATAAGGACATTGGTAAAAACTTATATGCAACTTACAATGCCCAAAAAGAATATCTCACCCCAATTATGCTATTTACATAGCCAACTCCTAACAATAAAAAACCGTCCAGCTTTACACTGAACGGTTCAACTATATTTCTCCAAAAAATCTTACCTCACCAACTGCAACTCATCAATAATATTTTTTGCACCACCTAATTTATCAATGCACCAAAGCACATAACGCACATCTACATTTATGGTGCGGTTAAGGTCTTTATCAAATGCAATTTTGTGGCTAAGGGCTTCGTAGTTGCCATCAAAAGCAAGACCTATTAAATTACCACTACCGTCCAATACCGGGCTTCCACTGTTGCCACCGGTAATATCGTTGGTGGTAATAAAACCAACAACAAGGTCGTTGGTACGCTTGTCAATATACTGTCCAAAATCTCTTTTCTTTAAAAGTTCAACCTGTTTTGCCGGCAGGTCAAATTCATAATCGCCAGCTTTGTATTTTTCCAATACACCTTTGCTGGTAGTTACATAATCATAAAACACGGCATCTCTTGGGCGGTAGCTTTTTACAGAACCATAACTCACCCGCATGCTAAAGTTTGCATCGGGATACATTTTGTTAACCGCAGCAGGGTTCATCTCCATAATACCTTTCAGGTATGCCTTGCCCAACTCAGCATCCTTGTTGAGAAAATCTGTACGCAGGGCTAAATACTTACCGGTATAATTCTTTAAAAATGCTGCAGCATAAGCAAAAGCAGGATCTTCCTGCAGGGCTACTGCAGTTGGGTTATCGGTGAAAGCTTTCCATTTTTCATCATCAAGCAACATGGTTTTTGCAAACACTTCGTGTGCCCAATTTTTAAAAGTGGCATCACTGCCAAGAGTTCCCCAATTTGCTTTAATGCCTTCATAAAAACCAATAGGGTGCTGGTTTTTATCTACATCATTATAAAACATCATGGCGGTGGCCGCAACTATCTTTTCATCACTGGGCAGGTCTTCGCCTGTTTTAAAACCCGAACGTGCAGCAGTTGCAGCTTCAATAGCTTTTTTAAGATCGGCCGCAGGGGTGTTTGGTTTTATCAGCAGCGCTTCCAGCGAAATCAACCTGGAAGCTGCTCCAGCCAAAGGTGAACCCAAAATGCCTTCATTTAAATACTGGCGCATTTTGCTGTAAGGAGTCCATGCAGTATAATTTTTTGCATAGTCAGCCATCACATTTTCATACTCGGGTTTTCCTTTTGCCCATGCTGAGAATTTATTTTCGTATTGTTGTTTTTGATCAAATACTTTATACTTGATGAGTTGTTTGGTTTCGCCGTCAAAAAATTTCCAGTAGTTGGCAACACCGGCATAGTTGTCTGCAAGTTTTAATTTTACTGCCGGGTCTTTTATCATTTGCTCATACATGAATTTTAAACGTACATCACGTAATCCTACCAGGGCAGGATTATCAATTTCGTTCTTCAGTTTAATACCATAGCTGGTTTCGTAACGGGTGGTGCCGCCGGGGTAGCCGTAGATCATGGCAAAATCACCATCTTTAAAACCTTTGATGCTTACCGGTAAAAAATGTTTTGGTTTCATAGGTACATTATCAGCATTGTATGCTACAGGCTTTCCGTCTTTACTTGTATAAACACGAAACACAGAAAAGTCTCCGGTATGGCGTGGCCACTCCCAGTTATCAGTATCACCGCCAAACTTACCTACACTCTCAGGAGGTGCGCCCACAAGGCGTATATCTCTGTAAGTTTTATATACATACATGATGTGCTGGTTGCCTTTGAACATACCATAAATTCTTCCGGCCAGTTCATTTTCCTTATCTGCAACTTTATCAGTGATGGCTTTATAAACATCAACTATTTTTTTAACCCGGTCGGCATAGCTCAATCCTTTTAATTGATCTTCCACTTCTTTGGTAACATCAACAATGCGGTCTAAAAACTGCACCGTTAGGTTGGTTTTTAATTCCTGGCCCTTATTGTAAGCATAAAAACCATTGCGTAAATAATCGTGTTCAACGGTACTGGCCGCCGAAATTGCGCCATAGCCACAATGGTGGTTTGTAAAAATTAAACCCTGGCTGCTTACTATTTCACCGGTACATCCGCCAGCAAAAATGATGATAGCATCTTTTAGTGATGACTTGTTGATGGAGTACAATTGTTCTTTGGTAAGTTTTAAACCTTTTTTTACCATATCGTTGTAAACCTGCTGGCCTAACAACATGGGTAACCACATGCCTTCTTCGGCCTGTGCCTTAAACAGGCTGAGCGAAAGCGCAACCATAATTAAAATCTTCTTCATATAGCTTATTTTTTAGGAGACAAATTTAATGATAATAAACTGTAAGCCAAAACAGCATTCCCATGGCCTCATCCTCCTATCCCCTTCTCCCGAAGAGAAGGGGCGGCACATCGAACATATCCCGGCATTGTGTCTTCCACATCAGCAATGTCTCTTTGTTCATCAAAAATTAAAAAACTAAACTCTTTATTTAAAACATAATCTTCACGCTCATCTTCCTATTCCCTCTCTCCTGGAGAGGGGTTGGGGTGAGGCTTCTTTTCTCTATCTTTGTTTTCTTTAACCTTATAACTGCAGATGCCTCTTTTTGATATTAAGCTTCCTAAATCTATTGCCCGGGCACTTAATATTCCCATAAGTAACCCCCAAAGCCAGCAAATTAAAGTGCTTAAAAAGCTTTTAAAAAAAGCAAGGTTTACCGAGTTTGGCCAGCGTTACCGGTTTGATGATGTTTTAATGAGTAATCATCCCGGCAAAAAATTCCAGCAGAATGTACCAACATTTGATTATAATAAAATTTATGATGCCTGGTGGCATAAAGCCAAAGATGGCAGCCCTGACGTTTGCTGGCCGGGTGTTATAAAATATTTTGCATTAAGCAGCGGTACCAGCGATGCTACCAGCAAATACATTCCCATTACCAAAGACCTGATAAGAAGTAATACCGTTACCAGTTTTAACCAGTTGCTGAGTTTAACCAAATACGATAATATACCCAGAAGCTCTGTTGGTAAAGGCTGGCTGATATTAGGCGGCAGCACACAATTACAAAAGGGGCCTACTTATTTTGCCGGCGACCTCAGCGGTATTCAGCAACGGAATATCCCCTTCTGGTTTCAGGGCCTTGGATTATATAAACCCGGTAAAAAAATTGCCAAAGTAAAAGACTGGGCAACAAAACTTGAAGAAGTTGTAAACAACGCACCCAACTGGGATATTGGTTTTATAGTGGGCGTACCGGCATGGCTGCAGTTGTGTATGGAAAAGATCATTGAAAAATATGAACTGAAGAACATACATGAAATGTGGCCCAACCTGGCATTTTATGTTCATGGCGGCGTGGCTATGGAGCCTTATAAAAGAGGATTTGAAAAATTAATGGGCAAGCCGGTAACTTATATTGAAACCTACCTGGCCAGCGAAGGTTTTTTAGCATTTCAAAACCGTCAGGATGCCGCTGGTATGCACCTTGCGCTTAACAATAATGTGTTTTTTGAATTTGTTCCCTTTGATCAAAAGAATTTTGATCTGGAAGGTAATATGGTGGATGAACCAGAAGCATTCATGATTCATGAAATTGAAGAACATAAAGAGTATGCAATCCTCATCAGCACCAATGCAGGGGCCTGGCGCTATGCCATTGGCGATACGGTAAAATTGATTGACAGGGAACGGAGTGAAATTATCATTACCGGCCGCACTAAACATTTTTTGAGTTTGGTTGGCGAACACATGAGCGTTGATAATATGAATAAAGCCATTGAAATGGTAAGTGCCGATCTGAATATTAGTATCCCCGAATTTACAGTTGCCGGTGTGCCTTACGGAACTTTTTTTGCACACCAGTGGTATGTGGCAACAGATGATGTTGCTGATGAAACAGACTTAAAGAACCGCATTGATGCCAAACTTAAAGAACTGAATGATGATTATGAAGTGGAACGCAAACATGCATTGAAAGATGTTATGGTTAAAGTTTTGCCCGAAAGCACTTTCATGAAATTTATGAAACTAAAAGGAAAACTTGGCGGGCAACATAAATTCCCCAGGGTATTAAAAGGCAAGATGCTGGAAGACTGGCAAAATTTTTTAAAAGCCGAAAAGATCGCCTAAGGTTTTATAACCGGGCAGCCAATGCCTTTATCTTTTTTTCCAAACTTATAAATTATACCGGCCGATGTACTGTGGTAATGGTCCTGCTGATTTGGATCGGCCGACTGGCTAAAACCATCCAGGTAATCGGTAAAAATAAGCCGGTACGAAATTTCAATATTAGCAGAAAACCTGTCAGACAAAGGATACTCAGCACCAATACCCACGGGAACCGATAAAAGTGAACGGGGCGTTGCTTTTGCATTATCAATGGCAAGCTTTTCAGAAAAATCGGATATAGGACTATAAACCAATGGATCTACCCGGCTATAATCTTTTTTTACACCAATAAATGAAACACCCACGCCCGAAAAAAGATAAGGCATAATACCACGATCATCACTGGTTTTTCGTAAAATATTCCAAACTAATTGTGCCGAAAATTCCTTTACAGGCGTTGTAAAATAAAAATTGCGATGTTGCCTGAAATCGGGTTTATTGTAACGGCTGTCATCGCCTTTTAGATTTGCAATGCTGATATGTAACCGGGCCGCCAGGAAATTATTGATTGTTTTTTTTGCAAACAATGAAAACCCGGGCTGTAAAGTTCTGAATGAGCCAACCCCTTCGGGCGTAAGATCGCCCTGGTAAACATATGCCCCTCCATTAAGGCCTATACTAATGTCTTTATAAGACTGGGCATTGCTTTTTAACCCCAGGAATAAAAGGGATAATAATACCATGGCTACCGTTCTTCTTTGTGTTTTCAATTATCTGAATTTTAATTATCAAGCTATGAATACAGCGTTGTTTAAATAACTACAACTTCGCAAAAGCTATGCTGTATTAATGCGTGGCCTGTAATCCATGGAAAATATATGATATACCAAACGTTAAATTGATATGAATATTGTATCTTAAAAAGTTAAATGAACCTTAATAAAAAAATATTATTTGCATAAAGTGCGGCATATTGTATAAAAAATATACAGATGAAGGAAATTTATAAAAATAAGTTCACCCAAATACAGATTCATTTTATTAAAAATGGTTTCTTAAATTTAGTACATGGTTGATGCTTTTTTTAAGGGTTTGGCAATAAGTTTACTGCTGATATTTTCTGTGGGTCCGGTAATATTCACTACTATCAAACAAAGTATAAACCATGGCCGCCGCGGTGGTTTCAGTTTTATTATTGGTGTGTGGATAAGCGATCTGATATGGGTTATGCTCAGCAACGGTTTCAGCGAAGCCATAAAAACATTGCTGCATTTTAAAATACCCATTGGCATTGCCGGATGTGTTTTTTTAATTGGCATGGGTATTTATTTTGCCTTTATTAAAAAGATAGAACCCCGTCGCCTGCAGGAGCCGGTTGAGATTGCCGGAGACGAATACACACCTACCGGAAAAAAGACAAACTATTTTGCAATTATGAGCTCGGGTTTTATCATCAATACACTGAACCCCGCTGTTATTTCTTTCTGGGTTCTTATGGCTGCATCGCTGGCTTCGGTTTATACTCTTTACGACCGCATTATTATTTTTACAACCTGCCTTGGCGTAAATATGCTGGCCGATGTTGGAAAGGTTTTGGGCGCAGGATATATCGGCAAAAAATTAAGCGACCGGGTAATTCTGATCATTAACCGTGCCTCGGGTGTTTTATACCTGGCTTTTGGAATTGTTATTTTGGCCGGCATTATTTACACATTGGTAAAAGATTAAAATAATAAATCTGAAAAATGAAAAAAACCTGGCTGATCTTAAAAAAAATATTTTTCTGGATCTTTATCGTACATATCAGTTGGTTCCTTGTTTTTATTTTTCAAAAATTTTCTGTTTCCGATTTTCCTGTTGCCAACCTGCAAAAAAAAATGCTGTGGGTTTTAGCAATAACAGCTGTTGTTGGTTTGTTGTATTTTTTCTGGCTTCGCAAAATTGATTTTATTAAAAAGGCGGCTATTATTTTAAGAGAAGCATTTTTCATTGCCTATATTTCTTCAACATTATATTTATTGCTGGGTATAATTTTTAATCCGCCCATAACATTAACACAGGCAGGCAGTATCATACAGGGCTATGGTTTAAAAAGAGATTATGTGAGTTACCATAATATGGGCCCCAATATAAAACTGGCTGTAATTGCCAGCGAAGACCAGCTTTTTCCGGACCACGACGGGTTTGATTTAAAGGCCATTAAAAAAGCGATCAAGTATAATAAGCGGCATCCTAACAAAGTACGAGGCGCCAGCACGCTTAGCCAGCAGGTGGCAAAAAATGTTTTTTTGTACCAGGGCGGCGGCTTTTTAAGAAAAGGAATTGAAGTGTTTTTTACTTTCTCTATTGAAAAAGTCTGGATCAAACGGACCATCCTGGAGCGTTATTTAAATGTGGCCGAAATGGGCCCCGGTGTTTTTGGTGTGCAGGCCGCCGCAAAAAAATATTTTAATAAAGATGCAAAAGACCTGACGATGGCCGAAGCAGCACATATTGCCGCTTTTTTACCAAGCCCCAAACGTTTTGCAAAGCAACCAAACAGCAATTTTGTTATTGGCCGCCGGAATTATATTATGCGGCAAATGAATAATCTGGCTGGAGACCCGGATGTGCAGGCAATAATTAGATAAGAAATGGTGTGTAAGTTGCCTGATTTCAGCATCTGTACTTAAATATGAGACAATTTATACTCCTTGCAATATTTACTTGTTTTTGTTTTTGTGGATACTCTCAAAAGATCACAAAAAGTAAAATTCTAAGAACTTTTAAAAAAAGCATTAAACAAGAGTCCAGAAAATCCATTTCTGTTCTTTCTAACTCATGGGTAATTTGTAATACTGACAGCTCTTTTTTTCTTTCC
>JANOVD010000008.1:0-1862 GCA_031417255.1 Chitinophagaceae bacterium | reverse complement strand
GTTCAGGCACCACATGCAGCGTGACGGTGGCTGGGAAGAGAAGCTCGTCATTCACACCCATCACGCCCACGCCGCCGGGGTTTGTGCTCCAGTACAGCCGCGCGCGTGTGGTGCCGCTGAAGAGCGTGACCTGCTCCAGCGAGAAGTAGGCCTGCAGGCCGCCCGTCATGGCCAGTGGCGTGGTGCTCAGCACGGGCGCCAGCGACACCAGGTTGAGGCCACCGAGCGCGCCCGTGACGGTGTCCAGGAAGATGCTCGACACCGCCACCGCGGCGCTGAAGTCGAGCGTGTCCACGGTGGTCTGGCCAATGTCGCGCAGGTCGTAGAACTCGACCCTCGCGCTCACCAGGCTCATCAACGAGCAAGCAGCGCCGATGTTGAGCACCCTGCCCACATTGCCGAGCGCCAGGCAGTCAGCCGGGATGTCGGAAGTCGTGGTGCCGCGCCAACCCAGGTTGGCGAACGGCGCGCCGTAAGCCGGATCCCAGCTACCGACGACGTAGGTGGCATGCGCGGAGCCCACCGCTGCCACCGTCAGGGTGGCGCAGGCGGTGGCCGCAGTCAGGATTTTTCGAAGGGCATTCAGCGTCATGTTCAAGGCTCGTGTGCGGTTGGGCAGCTCGCGGACTGTACCGACAGCCGCCGGCACCTTTGCCCGCATCGACCCCCATTCCAAAGGCTGGGGGGTGGTTTCATCCCCCGCATTCAAGGGGTTAGACCCCTGCTGCAGCTGGCCTGCAGACAAAGGTGCCACCTTCGTGCCTCGCCAAGTTCGCCACCACGCTGACCCGAGCAAGTCTCCATGTCCCAGATCGCAGTGCCGTGGGCATGGCGGAGTTACCCTTCGACATCCCGGTGGAGATCGTTGGCGAAGTGGAGTTCGCCCGCTGAAATCTTAAGGGTGCAGCCCGCCAATCCCCAATCACCAAGCCGGAATCCCACCATGCCCGCCTATCTGTACGCCACGCTCGACGTCTCAGACCCCGTTGCCTACGAACAGTATCGACTGCAAGTGCCGGCGCTGATTGCCGCCCATGGCGGGCGCTATCTGGTGCGCGGCGGCGCCACCGAAGTGCTTGAAGGCGACGTGCAGCCCATGCGCCAGGTGATCCTGGAGTTTGCCGACATGGCCCGGCTCAAAGCCTTCTACAACTCGCCGGCCTACCAGACCCTGGTTGCCGTGCGCAAGGGCGCGACGCGGGGCGGCCATCTGCTGGCCATCGAAGGCGTCTGAGGGCTGCGGCCCACACGCGCAGCCCGGCCAGCGTCATTCGGGTTTGATGCCCGCCGCCTTGATCACGCTCGTCCAGCGCTCGTATTCGCCTTTGACGAAGGCGGTGTAGGGCTTGGAGCCCTGCACCGGCACCACGAAGCCGAGCGATTCCATGCGCTGCCGGATGGCGGGGCTGCCCATGATTTTGGTGAGTTCGGCTTCCAATCGGTCCACCACCGGTTGCGGCGTGCCGCGTGCCATCGACAAGCCCGACCAGCTCAGCGCCTCGAAGCCGGGGAAGCCGCTTTCGGCGATGGTCGGCACGTCGGGGTAGAGCGGATTGCGCTGCGCGCTGGTGACGGCCAGGGCGCGCAGCTTGCCGGCGCGCACATGCTGCAAGGCGGAGTCCTGGTTGATGAACATGAGCGGGATCTGGCCGCCCAGCAGGTCGGTCATCATCGGCCCGCCACCGCGGTAGGGAATGCCGACCATGAAGAAGCCGTTGCAGGCCTTCACGCCCGGCGCGCAGCGGCTGGCAGTTTGTTTGAGCAACTCCATCGCCATGTGGCCCGACGCGGCGTGGGTGTAGCCATAGTTGAGCTTGCCCGGGTTCTTGCGCACGTAGTCCACCAGGTCCTGAAAGGTCTTG
>JANOVD010000007.1:0-39156 GCA_031417255.1 Chitinophagaceae bacterium | reverse complement strand
AAACTTTATTTTGAACCTGTGTTTTGGGAGCACCTTTGGGAAATTATAGAATATGAAAAACCTTATGGAGTAATTGTGCAGCTTGGTGGACAAACAGCATTAAAACTTGCCAAACGTCTGCATGAAAAAGGAATAAAAATTATCGGCTCCTCTTTCGACAGTATGGATATTGCCGAAGACCGTGGCAGGTTTAGTGATATGCTTAAAGAACTGGAGATACCTTATCCAAATTACGGTACCGCTTTTAATACAGATGAGGCTATTGAAGTGGCCAAGCAGGTTGGTTACCCGGTTTTGATAAGGCCCAGTTATGTTTTGGGTGGCCAGCGAATGCGTATTGTTATCAATGACGAAGATCTTGAAAAAGGTGTATTGAGTTTGATAAAACATTTGCCCGGCAATAAAATTTTGATAGATCATTTTTTAGACCGTTGCCAGGAAGCGGAGATAGATGCCATTTTTGATGGTGAAGATTTTCACGTGATGGGTGTAATGGAACATATTGAGCCTGCCGGTATACACAGCGGCGACAGTAATGCGGTGTTACCGCAGTTTAATTTATCGCCATTAATTGTGCATACCATGGAAGAGTATGCCGAAAAAATTGCAAGGGCATTAAAAATAAAAGGGCTTATCAATATTCAGTTTGCCATTAAAGATGGCAATGTGTATGTAATTGAAGCAAACCCAAGAGCCAGCCGCACTACACCGTTCATAGCCAAGGCATACCAGATACCTTATTTGAATATTGCTACAAAAATAATGATGGATGTAAACAAGCTTAAAGATTTTACATTCGAAAAAAAGCTAACCGGCTTTGCCATAAAAGAACCGGTTTTCTCCTTCAATAAATTCCCCGGTGTAAATAAAGAACTTGGGCCCGAGATGAAAAGTACCGGCGAAGCAATACGTTTTATTAAAGATTTAAAAGATCCTTATTTCAGGCAGTTGTATAAGGAGAGGAGTATGCATTTGAGTAAATAATTTTTGATTGCCCCGTCCTTCAGGGCGGGGAAAATAGAAATCTTATTCGCTTTGCCGGCTTTAGCCAAACAATATATTGGGCTAAAGCCGGAACTGATTTTTAAATTTTATCACCGCCCTGAAGGGCGGCGCAATGAAAATACAATTATGGCATCTTTTTTTTCTTAGGTGCGGCAGTTTGTATGCTTGTTTTAAGGCTGGTTATTTCCTGTTTCATTTTGTTAACAATGCCGGTTAATTCTTCTATATCGCTTTTTGTAGCAAAGCCATAAGACTTATTATGATCTTCTGATTTTAGGGTTAAGCCTGGGTCATGAAAAAAATAAGTGATATTAACTTCTAAGATAGCTGCTATCTGCGCTAATTTTTTAACCGATATTTCTGTTGGCCCACTCTCTATTTTTGAATAGGCACCCGGTGTAATGCCTAAGTCTAAAGCCACATCGCTTTGCGTGAGGCGTTTCTCTACTCTTCGTTTTTTTATCTGGTTTCTGATGTAATCTATCACAGGGCAAAGTTCAAGCAGAAGATCTTTTGCAGGGTTCCCTATTAGAATATATAGTGCTTATATGGAATAAATTAGTCGTAAAACTATATTTTTGTGACAATAACAACTGATCGGATGTTATAAAAACCATAACCCCGGTTCGTGAAGACATGAACCATAGTGAAGAATTAATAAGGGGTTAAATAAAATCCAGAAATAATTTTAATGCAAATCATTCATAAAATAGATGACTTCCTTTTTACCATTTTCCCCAAATTAGAGGGCAGTAGTAATGATTTAATACTCGACACATTAGGAAGATACTACACTTACGGTCCGTACAAACCAAGGGTAAGTATTGATAAAGAATGGGTAACAATAGAAATTGATACGCCAACAATAATTTCTCAGGAAACAGACTACAAAAAAACAGTTGCCCTTTTCGAAAAAGGAAAGTATGCTGAAGCAAAACCAATTCTCAAAAAATTAATTGAAAAAAATCCAACTAATTCGGAATACCACCGAATCATGGGACAAATTTTTTCTGATGAAGGAAACCAGGAAGAAGCCATCAACTGTTTAATTGACTCACTTAGATGGGATTCTAAAAATGGCTGGGCATTATTAATGATGGGTAACATTTTTGCGAAATTCAAAAATGATGTTCCCACCGCCATGAAGTATTACGACCAGGCTTTAATTGCCAACCCCAACGATAATATCGCCATAAATAATATTGGGGCTAATCTCATGCAGCAAAAGAAACTTCAAGAAGCAAAAAAATATTTTTGGGAAGCAATAAAAATTAATGACCAATACCCAAATACACATTTTGCGTTAGGGATGATTGCAGAAATGGAGAATGACTTACATTCTTCTTTTTACAGTTCTATACAGGCAATTAAACTCAATAAAAACAAAGATGTACTATATCAAAATTCTCTAAAACAGGCATTTGATATTGCAAAAAAAATTATTGAAACGGGTGAAAGCAAAAATATATATACCGAATACAGACACAAACTGAAATTTGAAGGTGGCAAAGAAATAGATATAACAGAAGACACAAATATTCCAACTGCAGCCAAAATAGAATTTGCCGAAAATTATGATAGACCAAAACATATAGTAAAATACAAACCAAAATATATAGCAGTAGAGCATTTGATAATGCATGAACTGGTTCACTTAGATTTTGTAATTGAGGCAAGAAATAAGGAATTAAATCAACTCTTTGTTTCTACTCAACAACAGAAATCAGAATTTATTAGAGGGCTTGATTCAACGATAAAGAAATTTCAGAAGATGGGGATTTCTGAAGATGCAATAGCAAATTATTGTTCAAGTCTTTTTGAAGGCATTAATAGTCAAATTTTTAACACGCCTATAGATTTATTTATTGAGGATTTTTTATTCAATGAATATTCGGAGTTACGACCTTATCAATTTATTTCCTTATACACTTTAATTCAAGAGGGGTTAAAGGCAGTTACAGATAAACGCAGTACAGAACTAACGCCTAAAGAAATTGTTTCAAAAAGCAAAATATATAATCTGGTTAATGCTATACAATTCAAAGAATTATTTGGCATAGATTTTATAAAAAATTATCAGGCATCTCCTATTGAATTAAAACAGGCAAATGAATTTTATCAAGAGTATTTGCAGTACAAAGAAGATAAAGAACCTGCTGAAGAGTATGAAATGGTGCTTCATTGGGCTGAAGATTTAAAACTTGATAAGAATTTTGAACTGGTTAGCGAAGTTGAATACAGAACAAAAAGAACAGATATTGACAATCTTCTTTCTTCAATAGAAAAAGACCCATACGACCTAGAATCCAAAGACCCTTATAAAGAAAGGGAAATGGACAAATTTCAAAAGTCACAAGAAAGCATTGGTACAAATATGGCAGTCGTCATGTTTATGGTAGATGCTTTACAGTTTTTTGAAAATAAATCAAAAGAAGAAATTAAAATAATTGCTTTTGAAATAGCAATGCAAGGAACACAAGGCTATAGACCCGATAAAGATGATTATAGAATAAACTCAATCACAGGAAAAACATTTTCGGGTTACCATATTTTGGCTTATTACTATGTGAGTTGGATGTTGGCAATCCCTGAAATGGTTTCACAACTCAATTTACCATATGATGATGAATACAAATTGGCAATATCAATGCATAAATCAAAATAAAATGAATGATATCCAAGATATAATTCAAGAATTGATAAAGTTTAGGAACGAAAGAGATTGGGAACAATTTCACAATTCTAAAGACCTTGCACTAGCAATCAATATTGAAGCAGGAGAATTATTGGAATTATTTCTCTGGAAAAATTCTGAAGCCGCCAACAAAGAAAAAGTAAAAGAAGAATTGGCTGATATTTTTTCTTTTGCATTTCTATTAGCTGATAAATATGGCTTTGATGTGAAACAAATTATTATTGACAAAATAAAAAAGAATTCTGAAAAATATCCAGTTAATAAAGCAAAGGGAACTGCCAAAAAATATGACGAACTATGAGCCTATCTTTCGAGTTGTCAATTGAGGTTTCAGAACAATATGATTTTACTAAAGAATCATTAAACAAGATTGAACAAAATACTTGGGTTAAAAATCAATGGCCTTTAGTTTATTTTATTCAAAACGATTCTATTAAAATTGCCTATGTAGGCGAATCAACCAATGCTTCAAGTCGAATAAAAAATCATCTGGCTAATCCTGAAAGATGCAAACTGGATAAAATATCTATAATAGGGTCCGATAAATTTAATAAATCCGCCACATTGGATATTGAATCCAATTTAATTCAATACATCACAGCAGAAGGCACATTTGAACTTCAAAATGGTAATTACGGCTTAATCAACCACAATTACTACCAACAAGACCTCTATAAAAATCTTTTTAAAGAAGTTTGGAAGAAACTTGTGGAGAAAAAAATTGTAACAAAATCCTTGACTGAAATTGAGAATTCTGAATTATTTAAGTATTCCCCGTACAAATCACTGAATGAAGATCAGTACAATTCTGTTCTTGAAATATTAGACGGGTTAACTTCAAAAAAAGCAAATAGAATTTTTATAAGCGGAAGTGCGGGAACTGGAAAAACAATACTTGCAACATATTTGATGAAACTATTAACATCAGAAGTAGAAAATACTCAGCTCGAAGAGTTCAATGATGACGAGTTGAAAGAAATTAATTATATCAAAGAATTCAATAATAAATATCCGCATGCGAAAATCGGACTTGTCGTAGCAATGACTGCTCTAAGAGAATCTTTGGCCAGAGTTTTTAAAAAAATCCCGGGCCTAAAATCATCAATGGTTATCAATCCCTCAGAGACTTTTAAACTCAATGATAAATATGATTTATTAATCGTAGATGAGGCTCATCGACTAAGACAATACAAGAACATCGGGTGGCTCGGAGCATTCAAAAAAAATAATCAGAAATTAGGTCTGGGTAACAATGGAACAGAATTAGATTGGATACTTGCAAACAGTAAAAATCAGATTTTCTTTTACGACTCAGCCCAGTCAGTTAAACCATCAGATGTTGACTCTAGGAATTTCATTAAACTTTTCAATGAGAAGAATACTTTGCTGCTTCATTTGAAGTCGCAAATGAGAGTAAAGGGCGGCAACAACTACATACAATTCGTTGACGACTTGCTTCAAGTCAAACGAAATGAGACTACAAAATATCGTGAAGAGAAATATGAAATTTTCAGTTTCGACAATTTTGTCGATCTGCATACTGAATTGATTAAAAGAGAAAATGAATTCGGGTTATGCAGAATGGTTGCTGGTTATTCTTGGCCTTGGCTTTCGGATCCAAAGCGAAAACCCAAACCTGATTTAGATGCAATTGATATAGAAATTGAGGGATTGAAATTTCAATGGAATTCTACTGACAAAGATTGGGTAAATTCTCCAAAGGCCTTAAACGAAATTGGATGTATCCATACTACCCAAGGGTATGATTTAAATTTTACGGCTGTTATTTTTGGACGGGAAATAAATTATAACAAGCAAAATAATTCTATTGAAATTGATCCAAAATTATACTTTGATAAATACGGCAGAATTGGAGCTAATGAAATTGAATTAAAAGAGTATATCATTAATATATACAAAACCCTCATGTATCGAGGTATACACGGGACTTTCATTTATGCCTGCAATAAAGATTTGAGAGATTATCTAAAAAAACATATCGAAACATTTAAAAAAGAAATTCCATTTAGAATATTGCGTTTTGATGAAGTAAAACCGTATGTAAATTCGGTGCCATTATTTGATATATCTGCTGCCGCAGGTAGTTTTAGTGATTGGCAAATACGTTCACATACTGAGTGGATTGAATTGCCAATTAATGTAGCTGCAAAAAAAGGCTATTTTGTTTGCATGGTTATTGGTGAATCTATGAATAAGAAAATTCCCAATGGCTCATATTGTGTGTTTAGTAAAGACGAAGGCGGAAGTAGAAATGGAAAAATCGTTTTAGTAGAACTATACGATAAGCAAGATTCAGAATCCGGATCAAGATTTACTATTAAAGAGTACAATAGTAAAAAAAATATTGAAGAAAATCAATGGGGGCATGAATCCATTACTTTAAAACCATTATCTTATAATTCAGAATACAAATCCATTGAACTAGTCGGTGACGAAATAAACAGTTTAGAAGTTGTTGGCATTTTTGAATGTGTTTTATGAACAAAATAAAACAATACCCCGTTGTATGCCTGCCCCGCCTTATGCTGTGGTCCCACGCAACGAAACTTACATTATAAACGGGTTGGTGGAGGGAGGAACCCCGGCTACAGGGTTAAGATATTTTATTACCACGGTTAATGAGTGGAGAAATTGAAGTTTAATAAAATAGTTGTCGAAAATGTTTACTAAATGTGCGACAAGAATTGTCCCAATTATTTACTGAATCGGGGACAAAAGCTGTCGCAAATTATTACTATATTTGCGACAAGAAAAGCAAGAAAATATGCCAGAAAGCATTGAAATACAGATATTAAACAGAATAAGAAAAGCAGGGAGGGGTCTGCTGTTTTTTGCTGAGGATTTTACAAAAAAAGGAAGTCCCAAAGCTGTAAGCAAAGCATTAGAACGGTTGGTAGCGAAAGGAGAATTAGCAAGGGCGGCAAGGGGAGTTTACGTGCGACCCAAAGTTGACAGTGTTATTGGTCAGCTTACTCCCTGTATTGAAGATATTGCCAAAGCCCTTGCCCGAAGGGATAGAGCAAGAATTGTCCCCACAGGAATTTATGCCCTCAACCGGCTTGGGCTTTCTACGCAGGTGCCGCTCAATATTATTTATCTTACCGATGGCGTTGCAAGAAAGGTGAAACTTGGCAACTATATCATCACCTTTAAAAAAACTGCACCAAAAAATTTAACTGCAGTTGGAGAAATAAGCGGCCTGGCAATACAGGCACTACGGGCAATCGGAAAAAATGAGATAACAGAAGATGAAATAAAAAAAATACAACACTTATTACATAAAGAAAGAGCCACTAAGCTGGAGCATGATATAAAACTGGCGCCTGCATGGATAAGGGAAATTATGAAACCGGTTCTTAAAAATTTTTAAATGAAAAAAGGCATTGGAAAATAATTCTCAGATAATAATTTATACCACCGAAACAGGCGAAACCAAATTGGAAGTTCGTTTAGAAAATGAAACCGTTTGGCTTACGCAAAAGTTGATGGCAGAACTGTTTCAAACCACAGTTGCCAATATCAATATCCACTTGAAAAATATTTTGGATGAGGGTGAATTAGATGCAAATTCAGTTATTAAGGATTTCTTAATAACTGCCGCTGACGGAAAAAATTATCGCACCAAGTTCTACAATCTGGATATGATAATCTCCGTAGGTTACAGAATAAAATCAAGTGTGGCAACCCGTTTCCGCCAATGGGCAACAAGGCACATCAGAGAATACATTGTAAAGGGTTTTGTGTTGGATGATGAACGGTTGAAAAATCCTGATTTGCCTTACGATTATTTTGAGGAGTTGATTAAACGCATTCAGGACATACGGACTTCTGAAAGGCGTTTCTATCAGAAGATAACCGACATCTATGCCACCAGCACCGACTACGACCCGACAGATGAAAAAAGTATTTTGTTTTTTCAAACAGTGCAAAATAAAATGCACTGGGCAATCACCGGAAAAACTGCCGCAGAAATAATTGCTCAACGGGCTGATAGCAGAAAACCCAACATGGGTTTAACCAATTGGAGAGGAACAAAACCACGAAAGCAGGATGTGGGTATTGCGAAAAATTATTTAAACGAACCTGAATTAGATGCACTCAATAATCTGGTAGAACAATATTTGATTTTTGCCACGGGGCAAGCCCTGCGAAGGATACCCATGTATATGAAAGATTGGATTGAAAAGCTAAATGGTTTTCTAACACTTAACGACAGGAATATTTTAAACCATGCCGGAAAAGTTTCACATCAGTTAGCAATTGACCATGCCGAAAAAGAGTATGAAAAATTTCATGTGTTACAACTCAAAGATTTTGAAAGTGATTTTGACAATGCGGTAAAGAAAATTTCAAAACCAAAACCCGAACAAAAGAAAATCACCAAAGCTCTGCCTACCGGACAGGCAGGCAAAAAGAAAAAATAAAATGTCAGCAGTAGGCCAGCCCGAACGCCACACACAAAACCGCATCATGAAATTCTCCGTAACAAAATAAAGCAATGCCCCGTTGTATACCTGCCCCGCCTTATGCGGTGGTCTCCCCCACAACGGAACTTACATTATAAATAGGTTGGTGGAAAAACAAACCCCACAAAGCCACATTATCCCCAAACCATAAAAACCAGTTTGATTTATCAGTTACAATTTCTATTTTGTACTATGCTCCGCCCTTTTACAATACCCATGTGGAAAAAAGCTCCATTCATCCGGTTGCTGTTACCGCTTATTGCTGGCATCATGCTGCAATGGTATTTTCAAATTCCGGTAGCAGTTATTGTAGCGGCCTTGGTTTCTTTCAGCATTGCTTTTCTTTTGTTTTTATTGTTGCCAATTGCATTGCGGTTTAAATTAAAACCCTTGCAGGGTTTTATCATTCAGCTTGTCTTTATAGGTTTAGGGTCCTTGCTTACCTGGCAAAAAGATATACGCCATAACAATAACTGGTATGGAAATTATTACCGGGACGGCAATTACCTCGTTGTTCGAATTGATGAACCGCTTGTAGAAAAAAATAAATCATTTAAAGCGGATGGATATGTTGAATCAATCATTGAAAACGGTAAAACAATTCCCTGCAAGGGAAAACTCTTATTATATTTTTCGAAAGACAGCACTGAAACAAATCCGATAGCTATCGGATTGAATTACGGAGACAGAATTATCATTCACAAAAATCTTCAGCGCATAAAAAATTCAGGTAACCCGGGCGCATTTAATTATGAACGCTATGCTGCTTTTCAGGGAATTTTTCACAATGTTTTTTTAAAGGACAAGGATTGGGCTATTATTACAAACAAAGAATCATTTGCAAAAAATGATTTTAAACAGTTTATTTTTTCTGCCAGGGAATATGTTTTGGATGTTTTAAGAAACACAATTAATACCGGCAATCCCGATGGTAACCGGGATGAACTGGGTATTGCACAGGCTTTGTTAATTGGTTACACCAACGACCTGGATAAAGACCTGGTGCAGGCTTACAGCAATACAGGCGTGGTGCACATCATTGCCATTTCGGGCATGCACCTGGCATTAATTTATGTTTTACTGGTTTGGATATTTGCAAAAATTCCGCTGGTAAACAAATCAAAATTGCTGCAATTGGTTTTAATTTTATGCTGCCTTTGGTTGTTCTCCATACTTACCGGTGCAGCACCATCGGTTTTGCGTGCTGCAGTAATGTTTTCCTGCATTGCCATTGGGAAAAACTTACAAAAACAGGCATCCATTTATTCTTCATTGGCAGCATCGGCATTTTTATTGCTTTGTTACAACCCGTATTATTTGTGGGCTGTAGGTTTTCAGTTATCATACCTGGCGGTATTGGGCATTGTTGTTTTTCAAAAACCAATCTATAATTGTTTTTACATAAAAAATAAATGGGTTGATAAAGTATGGCAGTTAACATCAGTTTCAACAGCAGCACAACTGCTCACCTTCCCGGTTTGTATTTATTATTTTCACCAGTTCCCCAATTTGTTTTTGTTTACCAATATTGTGGCGGTGCCGCTGTCGGCAATAATTTTATATGCCGCATTGGCATTGGCCGCTTTCTCCTGGATTCCATATGTTGGTATGTACCTGGGCAAACTGGTTGGCGGCTTAACCTGGCTCATGAATAAATTTATACTTTGGGTAAATGATTTTTCATTTGCCGTTTGGGATAAAATTCCGGCTACAGTTTTATCTACCTGGCTGCTGTATGCAACTGTTATCGGATTTGGCGCCTGGCTGATCCGTAAAAATAAAAAATATTTAAGAGCGGCACTTGTTGTATTGCTGGCATTTGTAATGCAGAACACCTACAACAAATGGCAAACTTCCAATCAGCAAAAAATAATAGTTTACAATGTTCCCCAATACCGGGCCATTGATATTGTTAATGGCAACCGGTATCAATTTATTGGCGACAGTATTTTATTGCAGGATGGGCTGTTACAAAACTTTCATTTAAAACCCGGCAGAATAAATCAGCAACTGATAACCCGGTCAGATTCATTATCGGGTGTTTTTAAGTATGGCATGTTTTACCGGATCAACAATAAAAAAGTATTGATTATAGACAGGCCAATAAGTTTTGATAGTGTTCATAAAAAAATTGAAATCGACCTGCTTGTTGTTTCAAAAAATCAGAAACTTAATATCGCCAGGCTTACAAAAGCCTTTACCTGTAAACTGATCGTCTTTGATGCCTCAAACAGTTTGTGGAAAATTGAAAAATGGATTGCGGAATGCACAGCACTGGATATACCATTTTATTCAATTCCTGCCCAAGGGGCTTATATTTACAATATCGGCTCATAAGTTTTGTTTTAAACTGAGGCCAGCCTGTTTCATTAATTTCAAACATTAATAACAGGACTATTTACCTTTGTATTTGTATTAAATTTGCACGATGACCATTTTCCGGCACCTTGTTTTATTGCTTTTTTCAGGCAACCCTTTTTCTGTTTTTGCCGGAACAGTTAATGCTGAAGTAAAAACTGACATGGCTGTATTTTCACAGTCATTCCAAAATTACCAATTACCGCAACAGGATATTGATACCATTGTTATCCGTTTCGATTATAAACAATCTGCCTTATTTCATTCATATACACTTGAAACGCTTGACAGTGTAATAACTATTTTAATGCGTGATACAAGGATCGATTTATCAATTGACGGATATGCCTATAAAGACGAAGGCAACGATACCACCTGTTATTACCTTTCGTTAAACAGGATGTTGTTTATACAAACCTATGTTTTAGGCAGGGGAGTTGAGTTAACGAGGATCAGATCTTTAAAAGCCTGGGGCCGAACCCGCCAAACATACGTAAATAAAGATGCGAACGGGCTTTGGGTTAACTGCCGGGCAGAGTTAACATTGGTTTATCCACCGCCGCCATCAAAGCCTGAATTTTTTGACCGGGATGAAGACGGCACTGCCGACGGTGAAGATAATTGCCCCGATGTTTTTGGTTATAAAGACAATGGCGGATGCCCGGATTCAGGTGCTGTTATTGTTCCATTTGCCATGCAGGAATCGGCATTATATTCGATGACCTATAATGTGCTTGATAGTGTGGTTGCAGTTTTAAGAGAAAATCCTGCGCTTGCAGTTTCAATAGGCGGCCATGCTAATTTAGCAGAAGGAGCTTTTTCTTTGTGCAACAGATTGGCCGCCGAAAGGGCCGAAATTGTAAAACTTTACATGCTATCTCGCCAAATCAACCCATCACGCATACTGCAGGTAAAAAGTTATGGTATTACAAGGCCGGTCAATCCTGCAAAAAATCCGCAGCATATCCTTAGAAATGCAAGGGCCGAGATCAAGTTTACCAATAAGGAATAATCATACAACCCCGGCATTTTATAACTGTACGCTATTTATCCAACTATAATTTTGCGGAACAATTTCTACGGTTAAATTTCTGTAAATTTGCGGCGAAATTGTATACTTACCGGTTGCCATTTCTTCGGGCAATCAATTTAATAACAGCAAATGCAGAAAAAAATTCACTCGGCCCTTATTTCAGTTTTTTATAAAGATGGATTGGAAAACATTGTTCAACAGCTTCATCAGTTGGGAGTCATCATCTATAGTACCGGCGGCACGCAAAAGTTTATCGAAGAATTGAATGTGCCTTGCGTTGCAGTTGAAGCACTAACAACTTATCCTTCTATTTTAGGTGGAAGGGTAAAAACATTACACCCATCGGTATTTGGAGGCATTTTAGGTAAAAGGGATGATGCTCAGCATTTGGCCGAAATGAAACAATTTAACATTCCGGAAATTGATTTGGTGATTGTTGATTTATACCCATTTGAAGAAACTGTTAAAACCGTGAAGGCTCAAGTCCCCTCCTTGGGAGGGGATTTAGGGGAGGCTGCTATCATTGAAAAAATTGATATTGGCGGCCCTTCCATGATACGTGCCGCTGCAAAGAACCACGCCGCTGTTGTTGTTGTGTCTGCAAAAAAAGATTACACATTGCTGGAAGAGATTTTAAAGAAGCAAAAAGGCGAAACTACTTTAGAGCAACGGAGAATTTTTGCCATTAAAGCATTTGATGTTTGTACGGGTTATGATATGGCCATCTCAAATTATTTTAATCAAACTGATTTTATAAACCCTTTCAATAAAGATAAAACCGTTTTACGTTACGGCGAAAATCCACATCAGCAGGGAATATTTTATGGTAACACCGATGAAATATTTGACAAGCTCAATGGCAAAGAATTATCGTATAATAATTTGGTAGATGTAGATGCTGCCCTGCAATTGATTGAAGAGGCCTCCCCATACCCCTCCCAAGGAGGAGCTTATGAACACCCTGCTGATAACGTATGGTTTGCAATTATTAAGCATACCAATGTTTGCGGTGTTGCAATCAGAGCCACAATTAAAGAAGCATGGGATGCTGCACTGGCAGGTGACCCGGAAAGTGCATTTGGCGGCGTGTTGGTTTGCAATGCTGCCATTGATATGGCAACTGCCAATGCCATCAATGAAATATTTTTTGAAGTTTTGATTGCGCCATCTTTCGATTCGGCTGCACTCGAAATTCTGAAAACAAAAAAGAACAGAATTCTGTTGCAACAAAAAACAAGACTTACGGCAAGCCATCAATATAAATCTGTTTTAAACGGCATACTTACCCAACAAAACGATACCGGTAATTATACTAACCCGATAGCTATCGGGTGGAAAGAAGAAGGCGGAAGAGAAACAACAGCAGCAGAAAAGGAAGATCTGGTTTTTGCCAATATTGTTTGCAAACATTTAAAGAGTAATGCCATTGCACTTGTAAAAAACAAACAACTGATAGGTAAAGGGTGCGGACAAACATCCCGTATTGATTCCCTGCGCCAATCAATAAAAAAAGCAAAGCAGTTTAATTTTGATCTTAACGGTGCAACATTGGCGAGCGATGCATTTTTTCCTTTTGATGATTGTGTTAAGATTGCACATGTAGCCGGGGTAAGTGCATTTATACAACCCGGCGGCTCAATCCGTGATAAAGATTCAATTGAGTATTGCAAAGCCAATAATTTAGCCATGGTAATTACCGGTCTCCGGCATTTTAAACATTAATTACAGCCCATTATATAAATGATAAGCAGCAAAAATTTGCCCAAAGGAAAAGCAGGAGGGTACCTGGCGCTGGGCATTACCAGTATTGTATGGGGTACCACCTGGGTTGCCAGTAAAATTGGTGTTGCAGAAATGCCGGCACTTCAAATGGCCTATATCCGGCAGTTTTTTGGCGGCATTTGTTTTGTTCTTTTTTTCATGCTCTATAAAAAATTATCATTTCCAACCCGTAAAGAATTTTTTTGGTTGCTGATCATGGCTTTGCTCATGTTTGTAATAGCAAACGGATTAAGTACCTGGAGCTTACAATATATACCAACTGGTTTAAGTGCATTGGTAGGGGCATTATATCCACTGAGTGTTGTTATTATTGAAATGGGTTTTTACAGGAACCGCAATATGACCGTACTTACATTTATCGGCCTGCTGCTTGGTATAACCGGCATCGGAATAGTTTTTTATGAAAATGCTTTTCAACATCATCCCGATGGGTTTATTTTTGGAGTTGTATTATCGGTGATCGCTATGTTAGCATGGAGTGTGGGTACAATTTTTATAACCCGCAATAAAATGAAACTGAATCCGTATTATGCCACAGGCTGGCAAATGCTCATCAGTTCTTTTATATTGCTAATAGTTGCCGAAACCACGCAACCAACAATTGCCTTTTCGGCTATTTCTGCAACAGCCTGGTGGGCTATCACTTACCTGGTATTGGCCGGCTCCTTACTGGCGTTCATCGCTTTTATTTACTCTATGAAGAAATTGCCGGCAGCGGTTTCTTCTTTGTATGCCTACATCAACCCGCTTGTTGCCATGGTAACTGCAGCTATTGTGCTGCACGAAAAACTAACCATGTATATTTTGTGGGGTGCTATTGTAACCCTGGCGGGCGTGTTCCTGGTAAATTACAGTATCAAGCGAAGCCGGGACAAAATTATTGCTGAACCTGAGCAATAAATTTTTCATACACTTCCTTCCATCCTTCAAATTCTTTAGCTGTTCCTAAAAAATTATTGTGCCAGATAGTGATCAATGTTCCGTTAACTGCTTTACAAACTGATAAATAATGTATCAGCTCTTCAAATGTTTGTTCTGTATTTTGCCTTTGTTCATAAAATGAATTGGCATCCATAAAACAAAAAGGATGAATTCGTAAAGCAGTTTGCGCTTCTTTTTCCAGGTCGTACCAATAAAACGGCGTGGCAACCGATGCCCTGAAACCGTTGATACTGCCATAACCCATCGAATAATCATCAGTTATTCCCGCAGCAATTAATCTTTCATATCCCTCGGGTAAATTAAACCGGATATAATGCTGGCGGCTTGGGATCGGGGCGCTTTCATCAATTTGAGTCGGGACGCTTTGAGCGGCCTGAATCATAGCCATCAATTGCTGTTTTTCTTTTTTCAATAAAAATTTATCATCTCCGCTTTGCCACGATGGATGCAAACCAATTGAATATTTTGCTGCATGATGCTTAACCAGTTTCCACATGGCATCTGTATGCGGCAATATATTTTTATCATACAAACCATTTTTATCAGCCACTAAAAAAAAGTAAAGCGGCTGTAAATTATACTGCTCATGCAGTTGGTTTAACCACGCATAACAATCAAACGGGTCTTTAACTGCGCCGGTTAAAACTTTTATTCTTTCTGATGAAGGTGATTTTAAAAATCCGCCGATTTTTCGTAACAACCCTTTGTGTTTGTACGACCAGGCAATGTCTATATCATAAGTGGGCTTGAAGTCGAAAGTTGAAAGTTGAAAGTTTAAAGTTGGAAACTTCTCTTTCAGTTTTTCTCTGAAATCCTTAACCCAGATATTTATCAATGGGAATTTTAAAAACCCTTCCCGGTAAGTCAGCGAATTTTCATAAGCATACCGGCCATACATATCTTTTTCATGCGGCAGATATTCTTCGTAGCGGGTGATCAGGTAAAATGATGCGGCAAAAATATCAAAGGCAAGATCACTGTTTACGGTTTTAAAAAATGCTTTGTTACTATTTGTTGTAAAGCATTCAATTACCTGGCTTTTTATATCCTGCTCAAAAAGCAGCGGGTAATTTTGAATATAAAACTCATCTGCCGAAATTTTTGAATCGCTGTAATTGATCTTTGGGCCGGTATGGTTTTTAAATGCTTCCGAATCTATGGTGAGCTTAAATTCAACACCCATCAGCTCTTTAAAAATAAAAGAACATATATATTGTAATCTTTTTGAAACGGTATGGGAATATATCAGTATCAATCAGCCGCATTAATAATTTAATGGTTTTTGTTTTGTATGTCTTATCCGTACAATTCTGATTGTTTCAGCATTTGTAAAAAACGAAACTCTGAAACTGTAAATTTCAAAAGCCCTGAAAGAACCGGTATTGTTATGTTTATATTTATCAGGAGGAAAATGTTCGGGGAACCGGGATGCTTTATCAATGGAGGCCAAAATTGCTTTGGCAACTATATCTGCATTTTTAACTGAATCCTGGCGTATGTAATCTATTGCTTTTTCTAAATATAACCTGGCAGATTTTCGCCATACTATATTCCTGGTAACAGCCATTATTTTAGTAATGATTTTTTTACGTCTTCATGCGAATCAAATTCGCCATTATCTATTTCCTTCATGGCTTCATCTATATCTTTATTATATTCCTGTATATCAACTGCCTCGCTTTGGTCATTGTTATAAGTCTTCAGCATGGCGTAAACAGCAGCTATAATATCATCAGTGCTGTTATCAATATAGTTGTGTAACTCTTTTCTTATATCAATTGTACTCATAGTATATTGCTTTAGAATTTTTCTTCCAAACAAAGTTCTAATACCTCTTTTAGTCTCACAGAAAGTTCATCTAAACTTTTAGCCTGTGTATGAGCACCCGGTACTGCAGGGATTGTGCCGATAAAATATCCTGTTTCAATATCCTGTTCTATATGTGCAGTAAATAGTTTTTCCATAAAAACTGTTTTCACAAATCTACAATTAATTCTTATACCGCTCTTTCCAAAGCTGGTTAAAGGTTTTCTGGCTAAAATCAAGATCGCTGCGGTTTTTGTTCCACCCTTTAAACATGCCGTTAACCACTTTGTTTTTAAAATTGCCGCTGCCCAAATTCATTAAGCCCCTTTTTAAACTGGCCAGGCGCCAAACTTTCCAGGCCATCCGTTCGGTAAATGTTGTTAATCCTTCTTCCACCGATTCGTGCCTGTTCTCCAGCAACAGCTCATGTAAATTTATTTTTACTGCACACACTTCGGTGCAATTACCACAAAGAGACGATGCATAACTTAAATGTTTGAATTCATCCATGCCTTGTAAGTGTGGTGTAATAACGCTGCCGATTGGGCCACTGTAAGTAGCTCCGTATGCATGGCCGCCAATGTTTTTATAAACAGGGCATGCATTTAAACAGGCGCCGCAACGTATGCAGTACAAGCTTTCTCTTTGTTTTGGATTTTTTAAAATATTGGTGCGGCCGTTATCAAGCAAAATAACATACATCTCTTCGGGGCCGTCGGTTTCGTTTTCCTGCCGGGGGCCGGTAACAATGGTATTGTACACCGTAATTTTTTGTCCGGTGCCAAAAGTAGCAAGCAGCGGCCAAAACAATCCCAGATCTGTTAAAGAAGGAATCATTTTTTCGATACCCACCACCACAATATGTGTTTTAGGAAATGCACAACTTAACCTTGCATTGCCTTCATTTTCGGTAACAGCAATGCCGCCAATATCGCTGATGATAAAGTTGGCACCGGTAACACCAACCTCTGCCTGTACATATTTTTCCCGAAGGATTACACGTGCAACCTGCGTTAATTCTGCCGGTGTTAAATTAATGGATGTGCCCAGTTTTTTATTAAACAGTTTAGCAACATCTTCCTTGCTTTTGTGCATGGCCGGTGTTACAATATGGTAAGGCGCTTCGCCATCTAATTGCTGAATATATTCGCCGAGGTCAGTTTCAATACTTTCAATGCCGTTTTTTTCCAATGCATCATTCAGGTGAATTTCTTCGGTAACCATGCTCTTGCTTTTCACCAGCGATTTGCAGTTTTTCTCCCTGCAAATTTTTAAAATTTCTTCAATGGCCTGCTCACTGTTTTCGGCCCATATCACTTTGCCGCCACGTTTGGTAAAATTCAGTTCAAATTCTTCAGTTGCTGGTCAAGGGTTTCAATGGCACGCCATTTCACATTCTTGGCCCTTTCCCTGGCCAGGTGCACATCGGCAAACTGTTCTTTTCCTTTTGGTACCACTGCATTGTATTTGCCAATATTAAAATTGATCTTGCGCCTGTGTTCCAGGTCGGCAGCTTTAACAGTGCTTTTGGCTATAAAGGTTTCTGATTGTTCTGACATGGTATTTTTTAGCCCCCTCTATCTCCCCCGAAGGGGGAGGAAATGGAGAAGATATTTTGGTAGATTATGGTTTTATTTTTTTGTTACAAGCTGTAGTACAAAAAGCATCGGCAGATGGCGACGCTCCGTTCAACAGCGGTAATTCTTATCATCTTTTATCGAAGCAAAGATATTATTATTTAGGGTTGTTTATCAGCCATCTTTTTTATGAGTAGTTTTTTTGAATCTGAGCCGCTTATTTGTATTTGTTGTGTCTATCGGGAATAACTTGTTATCTATATTATTATAAATCCTGTCAAAGTCATAGACAGACTCAGTGGGATAAAACCTTAAAGTATAAATATGCTTTAGAGTATCAGGGATATTGATCATTACGTTTTTGTACTTCCACATAATTAAGTAGACGCTGTCTAGATTCACTTCAAAGTATAGCGTTTTTACATAGGATTGATGAAGTCCCATAAGAGGTATAGTGTCATTTTTAAAAAAACCATAGGCAGTAGGGATTGTAATAATGCTATCTGTATCCGCAAAAAAAATCCTTATTTCTGAAAATTCCCTATTTGATTTTTCTACGCTAATAGTATGAAAATTTTCCACTAAATATTGAGGGATATTTATAAATCTTACGAGATCAGTATTTCCATTATTTCCATAATATTGCCATATTCCTTTTGTTTTTCTTATCCTGCTATTTATTGTTTCTGATAATTTATAGGTCTTGTTTTTTCGAACAGTTAATTTATCTCCAATCTTATTTGAATAAGTACCAGTAAATTTAGTGCCTATATTGCATGCGTAAAATATTACTAGTAATGGGATAAGAGTGAAATGTTTTTTTAAATCCATATCAGTTAACATTGTTAGAGTGTCTGGTAATGATGCATAACTTTTGAATATACATACTACGTTAAACAAAATTGCGGCAATCATCCTATTAAAAGACAATGCCGCAATAAGTAAATACGAAAAAATTACTTCAATACCCCCAACTCATTCCCAACCTTTGTAAACGCCTCAATCGCTTTATCTAAATGCCGCTGGCTATGTGCTGCACTCAGCTGCACTCTTATCCTCGGCTGCCCTTTTGCCACGACCGGAAAGAACATCATTTATCATTAGCCCTTTCATTTATTGACTTATACGCAAGAATTATTTCAGTTAAATAAATGTTTTGCCTGTGAATTAATAAGGAGTTCAAAATTTCAACATCATCAATAACTGCAATACCATCCTCTTTTAAGATCGAACCATCATTATACTTCCAGAACCATAAATCAAATTTTCTTTTCCTGGCTAATTGTCTGTCATCAACGCTATCACAAACATACACAGCTACATTCTGTATTTTTTCAAAAAACAGCCGGAATATTTCAACAATAGTAATTCCTATTCTTTCATCTGTAAAAGCCAGGTCAGGATTGCCTTCAGTTAGGTCAATATTAAAAGAGTAAATATTATTGGCTATATGCGGATAGTCGGAAAACATAGCACTGTAATCCAAAAAATAAACGGAATACAGCAGCCCTAGTTCAGTTTTAAATTGAAAAGTAAAATTATCTGTTGCTTCGTAAGGATAATAAGTCAAGGAATTTGTATTTATCTTTTAATTCAGATAATTTTCCACCTGTTTGCAAATGTTTTGAAATAGCTTTTTTGTCCTCAAGCATTTGCTTAAAGATGTAGGCGCCTTTGGAATTTGTATGTGTTGTTTTAACTTTCATTTGAAGTGTAAAATTAATAAAAATCATCCAATATTTATAAATGATGTTTTACTTAAAGTAACCGCTTCTTTAATGGCATTTTTTGATACAGCACCATGCCATTGTTCAATAATATAATCCCAGGCAAGCCCTTGTGCTACCATTTCCAGAACATCATCTACAAAAATCCTGGTACCTTTAAATGTTAATTTGCCATGACACATTTTTGGGTCGGCCACAATATACCTGCCTATAATTTTCTTTGCCATTGTATTTATTTTGTAAAGATATAATAATTAAAAGCCCTTTTACTTCAACACTCCCAACTCCTTCCCAATCTTTGTAAACGCCTCAATTGCTTTATCTAAATGCCGCTGGTTATGTGCTGCACTTAATTGTACCCTTATCCTTGCTTGCCCCTTTGCCACCACCGGAAAGAAAAACCCAATTACATAAATACCTTCATCTAAAAGTTTGGCAGCAAAATTTTGTGCCAGCACTGCATCGTATAACATAATGGGAACAATAGGATGATCGCCGGGCTTTATATCAAATCCTGCTTCGGTCATTTTTGTTCTGAAATAACTGGTATTACTTTCTAACTGATCTCTTAATTCTGTTGTTTCGCTCAGCATATCCAAAACAGCAATGCTTGCACCCACAATACTTGGTGCAACCGTATTGCTGAACAAATACGGACGGCTTCTTTGTCTCAACATTTCAATTATTTCTTTGCGGCCACTGGTAAATCCGCCACTGGCGCCACCAAGGGCTTTACCAAATGTACCGGTGATGATATCAATACGACCCATCACATTCCGGTATTCGTGTGTTCCTCTTCCGGTCTTGCCCAGAAAACCGCTGCTATGGCATTCATCAATCATTACAATGGCATCATATTTATCGGCCAGGTCGCAAATTTTATCCAATTGTGCAATGGTGCCGTCCATGCTGAAACTTCCGTCGGTTACAATAATGCGGCTTCGCAGGTGCTGCGTTTCGGCAAGTTTCATTTCCAGGTCGGCCATATTATTGTGCTCGTAACGGTAGCGCTGTGCTTTACACAAACGAACACCATCAATAATGGAAGCATGATTGAGTGCATCGGAAATGATGGCATCTTCTTCTCCAAACAAAGGTTCAAATACACCACCATTGGCATCAAAAGCCGCAGCGTATAAAATGGTATCTTCTGTACCTAAAAAATCGGCCAGTTTTTTTTCCAGTTCCTTATGTATATCCTGTGTGCCGCAGATAAAACGAACACTGCTCATACCATAACCACGGATATCAATATATTTTTTTGCTGCGGCTACCACTTTGGGATGAGAAGAGAGGCCAAGATAATTGTTGGCACAAAAGTTTAAAACTGTTTTACCATTTACAATAATTTCGGCACCCTGTTCGCTGCTGATGATACGCTCTTTTTTAGAAAGACCGGCATTCTCAATTTCAGTAAGTTCGGCGGCAATGCGTTGTACAAATTTCTGGTTCATATCAACAAATTTAAGGAAAAAAGCCCCACCTATTCTACCCGCCGCCAGTGAAATTTAAAAACAGCAAACAGCTACAGAATTTAATTATTGTTTGCAGGCCAAATAATCTTTTAGATTATACTTCCCAGGCAAACAGGTATCTGCCTTAGTTGCAACATGGATAGCACAGTTACGTTAAACAGTGCTTCAGAGGGTTGATTTTAATAATTTATTCACAATTTTTATCTTTTGTTAGTGTTTTTCGGCAGAATAAAATAATTTAGTGTGGCATATCGTATGCGGTTTAATAGAAAATTGTTTACCAGATGAATTTTACACTTATTTTTCGAATTGGCTTCTTTGCAACTGTTACTGCATTGGTTTCTTTTGTACCAGTTAACAAAAAGTTAACTGCCGTTAAAAAAACAGGGTCTGCAAAACGGGTTATTGCTGTTGATGTAGACAGCATAATCAATCCTTATTATATTATTGTTGATAAAAGCGAATATGAATTATATGTTTACGATAATGAGGGCTGGTATGCAACTTATCCTATTGTATTTGGCAGTAAAGATTTGAGTGATAAAATGAGGGAAGGCGATAAGCGCACTCCTGAGGGAAATTTTAAAGTGGTCATTAAAAAAATTCACAAGAAGTGGGGACCCGAATTGCTATTGGATTATCCCAACAAAACCAGTGTTCAAAAATTTAAGGACCGAAAAACTAAAGGGCTGTTACCTAAAAACGCCAAGATCGGCAATGGAATTGCTATACATGCCACAAGGCCACAGGAAGAATGGACAGTTGATTATTTTTATAACTGGACTGATGGTTGTGTTTCTGTAAAATATACCGAGATGAAAGACCTGTACAGTTATATACCTGTTGGTACTCCGGTAACCATCCGCCAGTAAAAATCAAACTATCTTAATTTAATCATTATGGCATGGCCATTCAGGTTATGAATGATCTGCCTGTCGGAATGATTACGATATTCTTCAACCAACTTTGTAACACCGGTAAAGGTGTGAAATACATAATCATCAAAAACAACCACGCCTACAGGTATAAGCTTATTCCAAACCCATTCCAGTATATCTTTTGCCGAATCGTAAACATCTACATCAATATGACAAAGCCCAAACTGTTCATTTGCATCAATATTGTTTGCGGTATCCTCCGGAAAAATTCCTTTTAAGATTTTATAATGTGGGTACTGACATTTATTTTTTAAAACATCTTCCACAATATGCCGGCTGGTATCACTGTGTTCGCCTCCGGTATAAAAACTATCGTTGGCACCGGCTTTGGCTACACCGGTAAAAGTATCGGCCAGGTATATTGTAGCTGTACTTTTTAAATTTGATAATTGCTGCGCCATAATGCCGGCTGTGCCGCCCCGCCAAACACCAACTTCCAGAACAGCGGCATGGGCATTTAGTGTTTGTACTTTTTGTACCAATTGCCACAGTTCGTAACAACGGTAAATATCAACCAGGGTATTGTTTTTTATCTGCTTGTATATTTTCATAAAAGCTTCATCTCCCTGCCAGGGTGCATAATTTGCCGATGGAAATGAAAAGCCATAATGAAATTCATCAATGCTGAAATTTGCCTTGCCTTTAAAAGTTGGACTTTTGCCAATATAGATACCGGTATTATTAAAAAGAGCGTGTATAATTTTTTTCAAAGTCATATAAAGAAGGATAAAATTTTTTATAAAATTAAGTCACACAGAACTAATGAAAGATAATTTTATTGATTGATGAATAAAAGGCTGCCATCGCCATAACTGAGAAAACGAAAATCATTTTGAAGGGCATAGTCATAAATTTTTCTCCAGCCTGCCTGTCCGGTAGGCAGGTCGTTACCTGCGGCTGCAGCAACAAGTAAAAGTAAAGTTGATTGTGGCTGATGAAAATTGGTGATGATGGCATTGGCTATTTTAAAAGTATAACCCGGGGCAATCAGTATTTGAGATTGGGTAAATAATTTTTGATGATTATTTTTCTTTAACCAGGTTAATAAAGATTCCAAAGCTTCAGTAGCTGTTATATTGCTGTTTGCCAAAGGCGCTTCATAAACTTCCCATTGATTAATTGTCAATTGTTTTATTGCCGGTTGCAGATTTGCTTTAACGCCCATCCAGTAAAGGCTTTCCAGTGTTCTTAGCGAAGTGGTGCCAACAGCAACAATGGGTTTATTTATTTGTAAAATGAGGTGCTCAATCATTTCAACACTAACATCAATCCACTCGGCATGCATTTCATGCCCCAGCATGGTTGCGGCTTTTACAGGTTTAAATGTGCCTGCCCCCACATGAAGGGTTACAAAATCTGGTTTAATATTTTTTTGTGCAAGGCGTTTAAAAATTGTTTCAGTAAAATGAAGACCCGCTGTTGGTGCAGCTACTGATCCTTCATCTTTGGCATAAATGGTTTGATAACGCTCTGTATCTGCTTCTTCGGTTTTTCTTTTAATATAGGGCGGCAAAGGGATATCACCAGCTTTTTCCAATACTTCAGCAAAACTTAAATCAGCAGGCGTCCATGAAAATTCCACTACATATGCATCTGAAAGTTTCTCAATTAATTTTGCTTTTATTGCCAATTGCCAATTGCTTATTGCCAATTCATTTTGTTTCCACTTACTCACCCCGCCAATAAAACATTTCCATATAGTTTTTTTTGTTGCTGATAATGTTGATGTATAATCTGCCAGGAATGGCTCAAGCAAAAATATTTCTATCTGGCCACCGCTTGGTTTTGTAAATATGATCCTTGCTTTTATAACTTTGGTATTATTGAAGATGAGGAGGCTGTCAGCCGGCAGGTGAGCATCAATATTTTTATAAATATCCTGTTTAAGCTTTCCGTTT
The DNA here is from genome assembly GCA_031417255.1 of Chitinophagaceae bacterium. Lineage (GTDB taxonomy): Bacteria > Bacteroidota > Bacteroidia > Chitinophagales > Chitinophagaceae > Ferruginibacter. Next base: position 15,433 of record JANOVD010000007.1, on the reverse strand, counting down.
TGATAAATGAGGAGCTTGGATGCATCTCTTTCTGCCAGCGGATGCAGGGCAATCTTTTCCGCAGGAAGATCATAGGTATAATCAAGTATAGATATGTTTTTTGGATCAGTCAATTTAAAAATGAAGGAATTTGGGTAAGCTTAACATATTTCAGATAAAAAGATTTTCAAAATTAAAGTTAATAATATTGCGAACGGTAAAAATTTGAATCAGGGAATCAGTACTTTAGCCGCTCAATTTTAAAACTAAACAATTATTGTATGCATTTTCTTAAACAATTATTATTTGTAGTGTTGCTTACAGGCACTATTTCAGCATTTGCACAAACCGGCAAATACGATTGGAAAGAAGTTACTTCGGGAGGTTACACCTATAAATATGTAACCAACGATCCGGCCAAAGCCAGGTTTTATACTTTAAAAAACGGACTTACAGTAATTTTAAGCCCTACCAATAAAGACCCCCGGATACAATGCTATATTGCTACCAAGGCCGGCAGCAAAACCGATCCGGCCAGCAATACCGGCCTGGCACATTACCTGGAGCACATGTTGTTTAAAGGCACCGATAAATTTGGATCATTAAATTGGGCAAAGGAAAAACCTGAGCTGGATAAAATTGATGCATTGTATGAAGAGTACAATAAAGCAACCGATGTTGAAAAACGCAAAGCCATCTACCACCGTATTGATTCGGTTTCGGGTGTGGCATCAAAATATGCCATTGCCAATGAATACGATAAAATGATGTCGTCGATGGGTGCACAGGGTACCAATGCATTCACATCTTTTGAGCAAACGGTTTATACAGATGATGTGCCGGCCAGCGCCATTGATAAATACCTGGCAGTGCAGGGCGAGCGTTTCAGAAATCCAACATTGCGGATTTTTCATACCGAGCTTGAAGCGGTGTATGAAGAAAAAAACCGTGGACTGGATACTGACGGCAGAAGGGTTTTTGAAAAATTATTTGCAGAGTTGTTTAAAAATCATAATTACGGTTTACAAACCACCATTGGTACCATTGAGCATTTAAAAAATCCATCACTGGTGGAGATAAGAAAGTATTTTAATAAATATTATGTACCCAATAATATGGGTGTAATTATGAGTGGCGATTTTAATGCGGATGTAATGATAAAAAAAATTGACGCCACTTTTGCTTACATGCAAAATAGACCTGTTGCAAAATATAGTTTTCAACCCGAGCAACCCATCACTGCGCCAATTGCTGCAGAAGTTGTTGGCCCCGATGCTGAAAATGTAACCATTGGTTTCAGGCTACCGGGCAATAAATCAAAAGATGTTTTACTGGCCGACCTTGTGGGCCAGATACTTACCAATGGCAAGGCCGGTTTGATGGATCTGAACCTGGTTAAAAAACAAAAATTACTCGGAGCATCAACTTCGGTATTTACTTTAATTGATTATGGCATCCTGTATATGCAGGGCAGGCCTACACTTGGCCAATCTTTGGAAGATGTAAAAACGCTGATGCTGGGTGAGATTGAAAATTTGAAAAAAGGGAATTTTGATGATAACCTGATCACATCCATCATCAATAACCTGAAAAAAAATACGATCCTGGCAACTGAAACCTATGGTTCAAGGGCAAGTGATCTGATGGATGCCTTTACATCTGAACTGGATTGGAAAGAACAGGTGGCTTATACCGACCTGCTTTCTAAATTAACAAAAAAAGATATCGTTGCTTTTGCCAACAAATATTTTGGTGAGAATTATGTGGTTATTGTAAAGCGCAAGGGCGAAGATAAAAATATCATTAAAGTAGATAAGCCACCCATTACACCGGTAGAAACAAACCGCGACGCCCAATCAGATTTTGTAAAACAGGTTGACAATATGCCGGCAACAGCCGTTAAACCGGTTTGGCTTGATTATAATAAGGACCTGCAAAAAACAAAAATTGGCGATGCGGAAGTTTTGTACGTACAGAATAAAGACAACAGTCTTTTCCGACTGCGTTATCGTTATAATATGGGAACCTGGAATAATAAAAATTTAAGTATTGCTGCACAATATCTTCAGTTTTTAGGTACCGATAAAATGAGTGCAGAAGATATTACCAAAGCGTTTTATAAAATTGCCTGCAGCTTTACCGTCAGCGCATCTGCAGAGTTTACAACGGTAACTATTGAAGGCCTGCAGGAAAATTTTAACCAGGCAATACAATTGTTTGAGAATTTGTTGAAAAACTGTAAAGCAGATGAAAATGCATTGAAAGCATTAAAGGCCAGAATAACAAAATCAAGAACGGATGCCAAAGCAAACAAAGGCGCCATTATGAATGGCTTGGTCGCTTATGCAAGATTTGGCGAAAAAAATCCTTTCAATTATACCCTTAGTGATGCAGAATTGAATGCCATAACAGCAGCAGGGCTGGTAAATCTGCTGCATGGGTTTAACAGTAACGATCATAAAATTATATACTACGGCCCTCAACCATTGTCGCAATTAACCACCGGATTAAAAACGAAGCATAATATGCCGGCAACCTTAATGGCATTTGAGGAACAAAATAAATTCACTCCCATAAAGCAAACAAAAAATCAGGTTTTATTTGCTGATTATACCATGGTGCAGGCTGAAATACGCTGGGTGCGGAATACATCTGCCTACAGTGCAGATAAGGAACCCGTGATTGATATGTATAACAATTACATGGGCGACCTGGTTTTTCAAACCATCAGGGAAAGTAAGGCGCTTGCTTACTCAACCTTTGCTTTTTATGTTAAGCCCGATAAAAAAGAAGACCCCTTCTACAACATGGCTTATGTTGGTTGCCAGGCCGATAAATTCAATGAATCTATCATTGCCATGAATGAATTGCTGAACGATCTGCCAAACGTGGAGCAAAATATTAAAGTGGCACGTGATGGGATTAAGAAAGATATAGAAACAGCACGTATAACACAGGACGGTATCATTTTCAATTATATTACTGCCCAGCGCAAAGGATTGAATGAGGATATCCGTAAGAAAACTTACACTGCTGTTAATAATATCGGCAATAAAGAATTGAAACAATTCCATACCGAAAATATTGCCAACAAGCCTTACACTTACTGTATTGTTGCTTCCGACAAAAAAATAAGTGAAGATGATATGAAGAAATATGGTGAGGTAAAGAAATTGAGTTTACAGGAGATATTTGGGTATTGAAATATTTATGATACACTTTGAAAGAGCCCCTTTACGGGGCTCTTTTTTATTGTTGATGAATTTGATTTTATGTAATACTGAATAAAATTGCATCCTGAAGATATACCCGAATTAAAACTACTATTATGAGAAGATTAATTTTAGCAGTAATTGTTATCACAACTTTTAATGCTACAGCACAAAGCAATTTAGCATCAAACATTATTGAAGGTGGAAAAACATTGGTGGAATTGATACGTGTTTTTAAAACACCAAAATTCATGATGTCCCAACAATCTGTTGTTGAAAAAAAAGACAGCTGTGCAATTAAAAACATAAGCGATTTTTCTATTAAAAATTCAACAGGTAAACCTTTGCTGGTAAGCTTATACAGGCGAAATGGTAATGCGTATGAATCGAATATTTTGTCTTTAAAAATTTTACCTAAGAATCAGGAAACTATATACGAGTTGAAAGCAGGCATTTATAAAATTAAGTATGAAACGGAAGAAGATGATGAGATAAAAACATTCAGAGAAGGCGAAATAAAATTAAATGCCTGTGAAAATATTTTTAAAGAAATAAAAAATGAGTGATCACAATTTTCCACTTTTAATTTCCTCAACAACAGCCGGGTCAAGTAAGGTTGTAGTATCACCCAGGTTTTCTGTTTCACCTTCGGCTATCTTTCTTAAAATGCGCCGCATTATTTTTCCACTGCGTGTTTTAGGCAGGCCGGTTACAAACTGAATTTTATCGGGTTTGGCAATTGCACCAATTACCCTGGTTACGGTTTGTAAAATATCATTTTTGGTATGCTCCATATCGCCATGCATATGGCTGCAAATAACATAAGCATAAATACCCTGCCCTTTAATATCATGCGGATAACCAACCACTGCACTTTCAATAACACCGGCATGCATATTAATGGCGTTCTCAACCTCGGCAGTCCCAATGCGGTGGCCGCTTATGTTCAGCACATCATCAACCCTTCCGGTGATGCGGTAATTTCCTGCTTCATCTTTCAATGCACCATCGCCTGTAAAATATAAATTGGTATAGGTTGCAAAATAGTTGGTGCGGCAGCGTTCATGATCGCCCCATGTTGTTCTTAAAATACCTGGCCATGGCGCCTTAATGCAAAGGTTTCCTTTCAGCATTCCGTTTTCATCTTTCTCTGTTACCTCATTCCCTTTTTCATCTACTAAAACTGGTTGAACACCGGGCATTGGCAAAGTTGCCCACCCTGGTTTTGAGGGGGTTATGCCTGCCATATTACTTATTAAACAGGCACCGGTTTCAGTTTGCCACCAGGTATCAACTATCGGGCATTTTTTCTTACCAATATGTTCATCATACCAATGCCATGCTTCTTCATTGATGGGTTCGCCAACAGTGCCCAATACTTTTAAGGAAGAAAGATCTTTTCCTTTCAGCGGATCCAAACCATAACTCATTAAACTGCGTATGGCAGTTGGTGCGGTGTATAGAATATTTACTTTGTGTTTATCAACAATGTCCCAAAATCTTCCGGCATCCGGCCAGGTTGGTATTCCTTCAAACATTAAACTGGTGGCCCCTGCACTCAGTGGGCCATACACTATATAACTGTGCCCGGTTATCCAGCCAATATCAGCCGTACAAAAAAACACATCGCCGGGCTGGTATTGAAAAACATTTACAAAAGTATAGTTGGCCCAAACCATATAGCCTGCACTGCTGTGTACCACGCCTTTTGGTTTTCCGGTTGATCCGGAAGTGTATAAAATAAACAACGGGTCTTCGGCATCCATTTCAGCAGCCCCTCCTAAATCCTCTCCGCTGGTTAGCGGAAGGACTTTTGAACCCTTGATATTGTTAGAGCTTTTATCTGAATCTGGCATGCTGTCGAGTTTGTTTTTTATTTTTTCTATAACAGCATTGATATTGGTCCTCACATCTTCGTTGGTAAATCTTATTTCAGTAAAGCCTGCGTCTGATAAATATTTTGTTCTTGCGGTATCATAGTCCTTTTGCTCTGGAGTATTGTGATAGCCACCATCTATTTCTATTGTGAGCATTTTTTTAAGGCAAACAAAATCAACTATAAATTCATCTATGATATGTTGCCGCCTGACGTGGTAGCATGTTTTATCAGCCCTTAACATTTGCCACAACATCATTTCTTCATGCGTTGGGTTATCCTTGTGTTGCTGGCTTAACTCTTTAAACAATTTATAAGTTGAATTCCTGGCAGTCTCTCTGAACAGTGCAGGGTTTTGTTCCTTCCCTCCGGGAAGGTTAGGATGGGCTTCTTCTACCTTTTCCATCTCATCTTCCCACCAAACATCTCTGCCCTTTATCATACTTACCGGCGTTCTTGTTCGGGTATAAACAATAACACGCTTTACGGTTTTATTACCTATCAATGCATCATCAATAATATTTTTCAGGGCTATATCTTTTGCACCACGGTAAGCGCCATCGCAGGTAACAATAAATTCAATATTTGCATCTTCAAGCCTGTCGGCAATACTTTGTGCGCTAAAGCCGCCAAAAATTACTGAATGTATGGCGCCAATTCTTGCACAACCCAGCACGGCATAAGCAAGCTCAGGTATCATGCCCATGTAAATACAAACACGGTCGCCTTTTTTAACACCATTGTTTTTTAACACCTGTGCAAACTGGCAAACCCTTTTATGCAAACGATTGTATGTTACCACACGTACTCTTTCTTCGGGATTGTTTGGTTCCCAGATGATAGCAGGTTTATCACCTGACTTTTCAAGATGACGGTCAATACAGTTTTCGGTGATGTTGAGTTTGGCATTGGCAAACCATTCAACTTTTGGTTCGGTAAAATTCCAATCTAAAACTTTATCCCACTTTTTTCGCCAGTTAAAATTTTCGGCAACATTGCCCCAAAAACCTTCCGGGTCTTCTATACTTTTTTTATAATCACTATGATATTGCTCCAGGGATTTTATTTGATATGGATAAGCCATTGTAATCTCTTGTTTTACTTTAACCTCAATTTAATATATTTATGATTACTTCTTCTCAAAAAAGAATAATAATAATATGGCTGCACCGGAAAAAGGAATCGGTAAAATAATTTTTTCATCATCGCTGGGCACTTTAATTGAGTGGTACGATTTTTATATTTTTGGTATGCTTGCCAAAACCATTTCTGTACAATTTTTTCCAGCAGGAAATTCAACCGCAGCCCTGTTAAGTACACTGGCCATTTTTGCCGCCGGATTTTTAGTACGCCCATTTGGCGCATTGGTTTTTGGCCGGCTGGGCGATTTGATCGGCAGAAAATATACTTTCCTGTTAACCCTTGTGTTAATGGGTGCATCTACTTTTTTAATTGGGCTGGTACCCGGCTATAAAACAATCGGCATTGCAGCACCATTGCTGGTTTTATTATTAAGATTGATACAGGGCCTTGCCCTGGGCGGAGAGTATGGCGGCGCTGCAACCTATGTGGCCGAACATGCACCGGCAGGCAAAAGAGGATATTACACCAGTTGGATACAAACCACGGCCACACTGGGTTTATTTGTGGCTTTGGGCATCATCATGCTGGTAAAATCAAACATGAGTGAAGCTGATTTTTCATCAGAGTGGGGTGGCTGGCGATACCCGTTCTGGATATCTATTTTACTGGTTGGCGTTTCAATTTATATACGGTTAAAAATGAGCGAATCGCCTTTGTATGCGGCATTAAAAAAAGAAGGCAAAACATCAACCAATCCATTAAAAGAAAGTTTTGGGCACAGGGCAAATTTTAAAATGGTATTGCTTGCTTTGTTTGGTGCGGTAATGGGGCAGGGCGTTATTTGGTATACCGGCCAGTTTTATGCTCAGAGTTTTTTAGAAAATACCGTGAAGCTGGAATTTATGCAGAACCGTGAAATATTGTTATGGGCAATTGGTTTGGCAACACCTTTCTTTTTATTTTTTGGCTGGCTTAGTGATAAGGTGGGAAGAAAATGGATCATGCTTACGGGGATGTTGCTGGGGGTAATTTTTTACCGGCCGATATTTAGTACGTTTTTAAAAGATGCGAATGCGAAAGAGTGGGTAAAAAGTAATAAGATAATTAATGAGGGAACGAAAGTAGTAGATTTCTATAAATTCTTAGACAAAAAAGGGGATACTACAACGCTTATCTCAATAATGGAAACACAATGGAGATACAATGATATTAAATTTAAAGAAACCAGAGTTGATACTTTATGTGTTGTTACTAAAGCTGCAGGTTTTACTATTTATCCCCCACTCTCAGCACTTGGCGAAGATTCTGATCAGATTGAGATAGAAAAGCCTGACCTAAAAACTGTTTACTCAAATGTTATTCTTTCAAATCCACTCAAATGGAAATTTATTGCCCTGGTTTGGGTAATGATAATTTTTGTAACCATGGCCTATGGCCCCATTGCGGCATTTTTAGTGGAGCTGTTCCCCACAAAGATCCGTTACACTTCCATGAGCCTGCCCTATCATATTGGCAATGGTGTATTTGGAGGATTGGTTCCTTTTATTGCAACTTTATTGGCAACAACATTTACAAACGATCCGTTGGTGGGACTTTGGTATCCAATTGGTGTGGCGGCATTGTGTTTTATCATTGGTGCTTTATACCTTTCCAACAAAGTTGATAAAGACGTTAATGATTAAAATAAAATTATGAATACAGTTAAAAAAATAATGGGCCTTGTTTGGATGATAATTGCTCCGGTAATTATTTATTTTTTGGTAAGCAGTGCAGTGCATAATATCAGTAGCGGAGGCACCAAAGATATTAACCAGCCCGTGCCCTGGATAATCATCATCAGCATATTTACGCCTATTGCCATTGGACTGATGATATTTGGTTATTATGCTTTGAAGGGAGAGTATGATCATTTGCCGGAGAGTTCGGAGGAGATTTAAATACCTGCTGCAGGGTATTGTTCTTCATCATTTTTAAAAGTAGCTTTCATTTTTAATTATTTACAATGAAGAAACTTTTGCTGGCACTTGCATTTTTTTATTGCCAAGGCGCCTTTGCACAATCTCCGGGTTTAATTGTAAACCTTACAATGGATTCGATAGAAACCGGCGCCGTACATTTTAAAATTGAAATGAAAATATGTGAACCGGTTAACGGATCAGCAATAGATGGTTATTTCACCAATGACAGCTCAACCATAGATTTTAAAAAACTCACGGAGAAAGATATTACCTGCGGAAGATATATTGATAACTATAAACAGGATTACCCTTTTTATAATTTCCGTTACGACAACCAGGTTTTTGCCTGGGAAAAAATTATTGTGTGGAAGATCATGAACATATCATCCCGTGCCTGGTATGAGCCCATGTACATAATATTACCGGTGAAAATAAAATCGTTTATTACCTATATTGAAATAAAAGATATTGAATTTGAAGGAGGGAAATTTATATGGCTGGATGAGGAAGGGGTAATTAATAAAGACAATAGACAACATCTTTTAGCTTCACTAAAAAGCAGGAAAGGTCTTGATACAAATAAATGCTCTTTAAAAAAACTACTGGATTAAAGTCCCATCGCCTTATAAATTGCTTCCTGAATATTGGTACATATATTCCTGTTCCAATCTATATTTTAGTAAAATTTTTTCTGTGATTTTTAAAATAATTTACACAGAATATTGAGTGAGAAAACATTAATTTTTATTACTAAATTTGAGTATGAGCAATATTAAATTATTTGAGAGCAAACAAATACGTTCAGCATGGAACGAAGAAGAAGAACTTTGGTATTTTGTTGTGGTAGATGTTATAGCAATTTTAACCGATAGCCCTGATCCTAAAGATTACTGGTACAGAATGAAGAAGCGGGAAAAACTGTCTGGTATTGAGTTATCGACAATCTGTCGACAACTGAAAATAGAATCATCTGATGGGAAAAAATACATAACCGACTGTGCCAATACAGAAGGACTTTTAAGGATTATCCAATCCATCCCCTCCCCAAAAGCAGAACCCTTTAAACAATGGCTGGCTAAAACCGGTTATGAACGTATTGAAGAAAGCCAGGACCCGGAGAAAAGCATAGATAGGGCTATGGAGAATTATTTAAAACTTGGTTACAGTAAAGAGTGGATCAATCAGCGCCTGAAAAGTATAGAGGTAAGAAATGAACTTACCGATGAATGGGAAAACAGTGGTGTGAAAAAAGGGCAGGAATTTGCAACGCTAACTGATATTATTACAAAAGCCTGGAGCGGTAAAACGGTAAAAGGTTATAAGCAACACAAAAATTTAAAGAAAGAAAATCTCCGTGACAACATGACCAATCTTGAATTGGTTTTGAATATGCTTGCGGAAGCCACCACAACAGAAATTTCAAAAGAGAAGAAACCGAAAAATTTTAACGAAAATAAAGTAATTTCTAAACAAGGCGGAACCATTGCCGGTAATACCCGAAAAGCAATTGAAGCAAAATCAGGAAAGAAAATAGTTAGCCCTCAAAATGCAAAACAACTGAAACAAGAAAGGCAAAAAAAAGAATTAAAATGATTTTCTTCTGAAAACTTTTCAGCCTTACAACCCCATCGCCTTATAAACCGCCTCCTGAATATTGGTACGCACATTCATCCTGAGCAGTTTGGTATTTTCACCTCCATCAGGATTTACCCGGTTGCTTAAAAAAATAAAAAGCATATTGTACTTTGGATCGGCCCAAACACAGGTGCCCGTATAACCTGTGTGGCCAAATGTTTGCGGCGATGTAGACAAACTTGGATAAGGATCAGGGCGTGTTCTGTTATTTTTTTCGGGCTTATCAAAACCATAACCACGCCTGCTGATGTCGCTTTGATAAGCAGTAAAGAGGTTAACCGTTTCTTCCTGTAAATATCTTTTGCCGTTAATGGTTCCACCGTTCAATAGCATCTGCATGATCATAGCCAGGTCGTATGCATTACTGAACAAACCGGCATGGCCGGCAACACCGCCAAACATGGCAGCGCCGGGGTCATGTACATCGCCACGCAATAACTGTAAACGGAATTGTTTTTCTTTTTCTGTTGGTATTATTCTTTGCAACGCATATTGTTCTGTAGGTTTAAAACCAGCAGTAGTTAAACCCATTGGCCGGTAAAATGTTGTTTCAACATAATCATTCAAAGGTAAACCGCTGATGGCTTCAACTATCTTGCCCAAAAAAATAAAATCATTATCGCTGTAAATATATTTGCCGGTGCGGCCCAGCGGGCTCTCCAGAATACGCTTGTAAATTGTATCCCGCCAGTCGTTACGCATGTACATATTGCCTGCAACACGTATGCCGAAGGAATCGTTTATTACTGCCGAATAAAACTGAGGTTTTGGAACACCGGCAGAGTCAATTGTTTCTTTATAAAAAGGAATGTATGCAACCAGCCCGGCCTGGTGCAATAAAATATTTTCGATGGTCAGATTCTCTTTGTTGGTTCCTTTAACCCAGGGCAGGTATTCACCAAGCTTTTTTTTTAAATCGAGTTTACCTTCATCATACAACCGCATTACAGCAATGGTAGTGGCGCAAACTTTGGTAACCGAAGCCATATCAAAAATAGATTCGGTATTTACAGCTTCGGTTTTATTATCATAGGTGTATGTTCCATAAGCTTTGTGAAAAACAATCTTGCCGTCTTTGGCAACAAGTACCACAGCTCCCGGCGTGGCGCCTTTGGCAATGGCATCTTCGGCAATGGCATCAATAGCGTTAAGTTTTGCAGCATCTAAAATTCCTTTTTCTGCTTTTACAGGATTTGGTGCTTTAAAAGTTATGCCTGTACCAAACTTAAACTGATCACAAACCGTAACCGGCAATTTTCCCAGTGCTGCAATTTTTCCCTGCAACAGATCAATAGCTGTATTATGAATGATGCTGTCATCTTCATAACAGGCCACCAGGTTTTTTGCCCCACACCAGTTTTTAACCGCATACACATTTCCAAAAACAAATGTGATGGCTTTTGTTTTTTGCTGCAGCAGCGTTACCAGGTCAATAGCATTTTTACTGATATTGAAATTATTGGCCGGGGCACGTCCATAGCCATGTACACCAATCACCACATGCTTATAATCTTTTTTTGCCTTTGCAACAATCATTGCAATATCTGCAGTATCTTTTTTATAATCAAACCAGGTAACATCTGCATTATAATCGGCACGCATGCGGCCGGCAAAAGCATTATCACTGCTGGTGCCAATGCTTACATACAGTATATCTTTTTTAACCGAATCTTTATTGGCGGGCAAAGGAAAAAATGCAGCATCCGTCTTTTTTAAAACTGTTAATGCATTTTCAGCAATCAGTTTACGCATGCTGCTTACATCTTTATTTAAATCTCTGGTTAAATTTTCGGTATTGATTGGTTTTAATTTTGAAAGGCCATAATCGTATTTTGCCTTTAATACTTTTCTGCAATGCATTTCAATATCTGCCCAGCTTATTTTTCCTTCATTGATGGCCTCTTTTATTTTTGTTATAGCCAGTGGCACATCGCCCGGTAAGCAAAGCATATCGTTACCGGCAATAATTGATTCAACAGAAGCTGTGCCATCAGGAAAGAATTTTTTTACACCCTGCATTTCCAGTGCATCTGTAAAACTCAATCCCTGGTAGCCAAGTTCATTTCTTAATAAATCAGTTACATTATTTTTTGATAAAGAAGTTGCACGGTTAGCACTGGTATCTATTGAAGGAATATACAAGTGCGCTATCATCACACTGCCAACACCGGCTTTAAATATTTCACGAAAAGGAAACAATTCCAAAGCTTCGAGTTGCGGCATGGTTTTATTAATAACCGGTAAATCGTAATGAGAATCAACCGCAACATCTCCATGGCCCGGGAAGTGTTTGGCACAAGCCATTACACCATTGTCCTGCATGCCTTTCATATACTGAACCCCAAAGGATGCCACTTTGTATTTGTCTTCTCCAAAACTGCGGTCATTAATTACGGGGTTGTTTGGGTTATTATTTACATCAACAACCGGCGCAAAATTTACCTGTATGCCAATTCGTTTACATTGCTCTGCAACAATTCTTCCGTATTGGTAAGCAATGGATGAATCCTGCACAGCCCCCAGCATCATTTGTTTGGGTAATGGAAGTACACTGTCAGTCATCCGCATGCCAACGCCCCACTCTGCATCAATGGTAATCAGCAATGGTGTTTTGGCCATAGCCTGTAACTGGTTTAAAATATTGGCCTGTTTTACCGGGCTTCCCTGGAAAACACAAAGACTGCCGATATTGTATTTTTTAATTAATTCTGAGACCAGGCTATCGTAAAAAGTTACGCTTTTGTTTGCATTGATGGTAGATAAGCGTACCACCATCAACTGTGCAATCTGTTCATCAGGAGCAAGCGTTTTAAAAACACTATCAACCCAAATGGCAGCTGCCAATGGTTTTTGTGCAAGTGAAAATTTGCAGATTGCACACAAAAAAATAACCAGAAGAAATAGCTTTTTCATAATTATAAAAATACTTAATAATGGCAAATATCAGTTATTTTATATAGTGCCAACTTGCAAAATGTTTTTTAACTTTACAATATGTCAATTGCAGAAAAATACAGGCCACATTACACATACGATGAATATTGCCAATGGGAAGGTAATTGGGAATTGATTGAAGGCATGCCATATGCTATGAGCCCGGCGCCAATTCCTGCACTTCAACGGGTATCTTTAGTATTGAGTTTTCAATTTGAAACTGCACTTCAAAAAGGATGTAGAAAATGTAAAGCTTATATCCCACTTGATTGGAAGATTACGGAAGATACAATTGTGCAGCCTGACCTTTTAATTGTTTGTGATAAAATTGAAAAAAAATTCCTGGATTTTCCACCGGTATTAATTGTGGAAGTACTATCACCATCAACTGCTGCAAAAGACCGTGGACTTAAAATGGAAATATACCAGTCGCAAAAAGTAAAATATTATTTGATTGCTGATCCTCAATTTAAAAAATTAGAAATATACCAGCTATTTAACGATAAATACGAACCGGTTTCAATAAATCCGAATGCTTATATTTTTAATTTAGCTGATGAATACACTGCTGAAGTAAACCTTTCAGATATTTGGGATTAACCCGGTTTTTATTAAAGTATAGCCAGAAAATTTTATCATCAGATTAAAAGAATTCCTTTGCCCGATATCATTCAATTATTACCCGATAACATTGCCAACCAGATTGCTGCCGGAGAAGTTATTCAACGGCCGGCCAGTGCTGTAAAAGAACTGCTGGAAAACGCCGTGGATGCCGGTGCAAATGAAATCAACCTCATAGTTAATGATGCAGGCAAAGCATTGATACAGGTTATTGATAATGGTAAAGGCATGAGTGAAACTGATGCAAGGATGTCTTTTGAACGCCACGCTACATCCAAAATAAAAAGTATTGAAGACCTGTTTACAATAAAAACCATGGGTTTCAGGGGCGAAGCCTTGGCCAGTATTGCCGCAGTAGGACAGGTTGAATTAAAATCAAAAAGGGCCGAAGATGAAACCGGTGTTTTTATTGAGATTGAAAACAGCCAGGTGATAAAGCAAGAACCCATTGCAGTGCAAACAGGTACCAGCATTGCTATGAAAAATCTTTTTTTCAATGTACCTGCACGGAGAAATTTTTTAAAAAGCAATGCAGCAGAGTTAAGGCATATTGTAGATGAGTTTATCAGGGTGGCGATGTCGTTTCCCGAAATTTTCTTTTCTTTTACCAGTAACGGCCAGCAGGTTTTTCATTTGGAGAAGGGTAGCATGAAACAACGCATTGTACAAATACTGGGTAACAGTTATGCCGCCAAACTGGTGCCTGTGCAGGAACAAACTGATTACATGAACATTTATGGTTTTGTGGGCAAACCCGAAACGGCCAAAAAAACCCGTGGCGACCAGTATTTTTTTGTAAACAACCGCTTTATTAAAAGTGCTTACCTGAACCATGCGGTGATGAATGCTTTTAATGAAATGATTGCCAGGGATAGTTTTCCGATGTACGCTTTGTTTATTGATTTGGATCCATCGCAACTGGATATTAATGTTCACCCCACCAAACAGGAAATAAAATTTGAGGATGAAAAGATTGTGTATGCTTTTGTGCAGAGTGCTGTTAAGCATGCATTGGCACAGTTCAGCATTTCGCCTACTTTGGATTTTGAACTGGATGCATCCATACAAAGCCTGGATGCTGTAACCAAACCATTTACTGATGACAAAAAATCTTCTGCATCATCATCTTCTTTATACAACACGTTTACAAAAAAAAACCAGTCGCATTTTATTGAAAGTAAAAGCGAACTGAAACACTGGAAAGAGTTTTATGAACCAAAAGAACAGTCACAAGCCGATAGCTTCAAGCCACAAGTTGAAGCGCCTGCTTTTATAACTACAAACCACAAACCACAAACTGATAAACTGTTTCAACTCCATAACAGTTTTATTACTGTGCAAACAGAAAAAGGCTATTACCTGGTGCATCAGCAAAATGCACATGAACGTATTTTGTATGAGCGCTTTGCTTTGGCTGTTGAAGGTAAACCCATTGCTACGCAACAGAGTTTATTTCCGGCAACAATAGAATTAACTGCTGCCGATGCGGTGTTGCTAAAGGAGTTGCTGCCAGATATGAATCATTTGGGTTACCTGCTGGAACCCTTTGGCAACAACACTTTTGTGATACAGGGCACACCGGCCGATGTAAACAATGGCAATGAAAAAACTGCAATAGAAAAAATGCTGGAGCAATATAAACATTTCAGCAACGATCTCAAATTCAGCAAGCGTGAAAAATTATTACGTTCACTTGCTTTGCAGCAATCTATAAAAGCCGGTATATCTTTAACCGAAAAAGAAATGAAAGTTTTGGTTGATGACCTGTTTAACTGCAGCATTCCCAACAGTACCGCAAACGGTAAACCTACTTATCTTGAATTTAAAAAAGATGAATTGGAAAAATTGTTTGGGAGGTAAGACCCCCTTTTGAACTTCGTTCGTTCCCTTATCGGGAACCCCGAAGGGGGAAGAAATCTGGAAGATATAAGCGAAAAACACCGATGACTTTTTTCTCTTTTTCCTCCTTGTCTCTTTTGACCTCTTAGCTTATTTAGGGTCTTCCTGTAAATAAATAATACTTTTCTTTAGGCAGTTTTTTGGTGTACTTATTTTTTATTTTTAAGGCATACCGATGTGATTTATTGTGATTTTTTTATTTTGGATGATTTTTTTAACTGCCCGGACATAGGATT
>JANOVD010000006.1:0-1837 GCA_031417255.1 Chitinophagaceae bacterium | reverse complement strand
CCAAGACCATTGTGCAAGTTGTTACCGATGAAGGCATCACCGGTCTGGGTGAGTGCGCCGATGGCAATCGCGCCGCCACCGTGTCGGGCAGGCGCTGGGCCGAATCGCGCGGCAGAGCATCGCCGCTTGCGGCCTCACGCGCGGCATTGTGGCGGGCGGCGACATATCGAGCCTCGCATTGAGCCAGCTTGACGTTTTTCCCCTCACCATGCTCCGCGAAGGTGTCTAGTCACTTGCCTTCACTCCGGAGCGATTGTCCGGTAAAACACCCGGATTGTCTGAGGCCCAAGGTGCCTTGAGGAGTTGAGCCATGAATGAACTGCGTCCCTTGAGTTCGGTGCCGGCGGGATTTGCACCGGTCGAACGCAATCCCGGGACCGCCCTCAAGTCCGAGTGGTTCGAGGATGTGCAGGTCAATCTCTCAGCCAGCGAACGCCGCGCCGCCACCTTGGCTACGCGCCGCACGGTGAAGAAAGACTATCAGGCCGCCTGGCTTGTGAAAGCCATCCAGTGTATCGATCTCACCACCTTGTCCGGTGACGACACTCCGGGCCGCGTTCATCGGCTCTGCGCCAAGGCGAAGCGCCCGTTGCGGGATGACATTGTCGAAGCTCTTGGCCTCAGCGATGCGCCACCGCAAGTGGGTGCCGTCTGCGTATATCCAGCGATGGTTGCATCCGCCGTCGAGGCGTTGCGAGGTTCCGGCATTCCGGTAGCCTCTGTTGCCGCCGGCTTTCCGGCAGGCCTCACGCCGCTGCCGCAACGCCTCGCCGAAATCCGCTATGCGGTCGGCGAGGGAGCCAGGGAAATCGATATCGTCATTCACCGCGCGCAAGTGCTGAAGCAAGACTGGGCTTCGCTCCATGACGAAGTGGCCGCGATGCGCGAGGCGTGCGGCGAAGCCCACATGAAGGCCATCCTCGCCACCGGTGACTTGAAGACATTGCGCAATGTCTACAAGGCCTCGATGGTGGCCATGCAGGCCGGGGCCGACTTCATCAAGACCTCCACCGGCAAGGAAGATGTGAACGCAACGTTGCCGGTGAGCCTGACGATGGTCCGTGCACTGAGGGATTATGGCGAACTCACCGGCTATCAAATTGGCTTCAAGCCGGCTGGTGGATTGAAGTCGTCGAAAGACGCCCTGTCGTGGCTCATCCTCATGAAGGAAGAGCTTGGCCGCCGTTTCCTTGAACCCGATCTCTTCCGCATCGGGGCATCGTCCATGCTTGCCGATATCGAGCGTCAACTGGAGCATTACGTCACCGGCCGCTATTCCGCCCTTACTCATCACGCCCTCGCCTGAGAAAGCTTAAGAATGCCCCGCGTCAGAGATATTCTCGACACCATGGATTATGGTCCGGCACCGGAAGCGAACAGCCACATTGTCGAGTGGTTGCAGTTGCATGAGGCGGGATTCGGCCATTTCATCGACGGCAGCTTTGTTGCCCCGCAGGACGGCCAATACTTCGCCGTGATGAATCCGGCAACCGGCGGGCAAATCGCCCGCGTGGCGCAAGGTTCGGACGCTGATGTCGATGCCGCGGTGAAAGCCGCGCGCGAGGCATTTGGTTCCTGGTCGAAACTTGCCGGCCATGCCCGCAGTCTTCACCTCTATGCAATTGCGCGGCTGATTCAGAAGCGCGAGCGCTTCCTCTCGGTGCTCGAGACCATGGACAACGGCAAGTCCATCCGTGAGTCGCGCGACATCGATGTTCCGCTGGTTGCACGCCACTTCTATCATCATGCGGGTTGGGCGGAGTTGGTGCGCGATGAGTTCCCGGGCTATCGGCCACTCGGCGTCTGCGGTCAGATCATTCCGTGGAATTTCCCGCTC
>JANOVD010000005.1:0-5081 GCA_031417255.1 Chitinophagaceae bacterium | reverse complement strand
TTTTTACAAAAATTGAATTTAGCCACTAAGACTCGAAGACACAAAGGAAAATGCGAAGCATTTTTCTACTTCGTGCCTTCGAGCCTTTGTGGCAAGCCTTTTTTCACAGCGAAGCTGAGAAAAAATTTCTTATTGTCATTTGCAAAGAGCTTAAACTTTTTTTATGAGTGCCTCAGGCTGACAGCTTTTATTTTTTAAGGTAATCTATAAAACAAAATTCGTTTTTTCATTTTGCTAGTTTATATGCATACAACAGCCATTTCAAAAAATTCACAGGTTTTTCCATATCCATGATCATATCTTTCCGCTGCAGTTTCCACCAATCTATTTTACTGCCGGTTTTTTTCTGTAAACTAATAAACTGATCAAGGGCAACAACAGCCCTGGCATTGATGGTATTCATTACAAAACAAAATTCTTTTTTATTTTTTTCAGCAAAGGGTAATGCCATGATCTTTTGATTTTGCAACTGCACTCTTTCCAGAAAAGATCTCCTGAAATTGATATAATCATCACAGGTGTTTATCAGGGTAAAGATATTATCCCGTACATCTTTATACAGATCAAAAATATCATTGCCAAGCTGGTATAAACTGCCTATCAAAAACAGCACTTCCTTCATCTGTTCATCAGCCACATCATCCAGGCATTGATGATAAATGATGACTGAAACAGCACCCTTTGTATAAGTAATGTATTCCAGTTCCTGCCGGCTTATACCTGGATTTGTTTGTTTTACTGTTTCAACCTGTATGTTCAGCACATTTTTTGAAGCCTCGAGGTACGCTTCTTTATGAGGCACTTGTTGTAATAAAAATGCCTGTATCTCTTTTGCAACAAGGGCCGAAAATGTAGTTGCCTTATAGTTTTCGGGATCGTAGGTTATGGTTTTAATGCTTTCAATATCAAGTTTGTCTTCATCAAACAGGTCATCGCCCACCGGCGTTAAAATGCCAAACAGTGTTGCTCTTTTTCTTTCGTCACCGGTAAGCTTTTTGCCCTGTAACCTTTTATAACTGCTGCATAAAAATGAAGTGATGAATAAACCATAATACTTCAGGATCTTTTGTTTTTGCTCATCCCGGAAACTTCCGCTGTATCTAATTTCGAGTTGGTTGAGGTATGGAATGAGAAAGTCTTTGGTGAATTGCTTTTGAACCTTTATTTCCTTATACAACCGCCGGGTTATGCCGATATAATTAAATAGCCTCATGGTTTAATTGTGCTGCATTCATTTTATAAACTAAGGAATTATTTTTTACCAATGCCAGTGTATCATAAAAAAATATACCTGGTCAGCCGTCATTAATTCCATTCCGGTTAACGGTTGCCTGAATCTCATTATCGTTTTTTAATTGCTGTTCCCGCTTTGTTTCAGCATTTTCTTTTTTGGGTTTATCAAAAAACAACATTTTAACGGCAATGATGATCATCAGCACAGCAAACACTTTTTTTAATGTTTCCTGCGATACACTCAAGGCCAGCTTACTTCCAAAAAAACTGCCCGCCAAAAAACCAATGGCAAGAATTCCAACAATTTTATAATCTACATGCCCCTGTTTGTAATATTGCAATACCCCAAAAATACCAACCGGCAGCATGATCAATGCAAGTGATGTGCCTTGTGCGGTTTTTTGACTGAAACCGATAAAATAAACCAAGGCAGGTACAATAATAATACCGCCACCCACACCAACAAGGCCGCTTAAAATACCGGCTGCAACCCCAACCAGTATAATGATAAGAATAGTTTGTATTTCCATCTCTTTCTTTTTAATGATCATTTCGGAAAACTTGTTTTATATAATTCGATTGCTGCTTCAATAACTTTAAATGCTGCTGCCTTATCCTGAAATTCATCTATCTCCACTTTTTTATTCTCCAGCACTTTGTATTGCTCAAAATAATTGCGGAGTACGGCAATAAAATGTTTGGGCAATTCATCAACACCGGTGATATAATTTACACCAGGGTCTTTGGCAGCAACTGCAATTATTTTATCATCCGGCACACCTGTGTCAATCATTTGCATATTACCAATAACTGTTGCCTCCACCAAACAAAGCGGTTGTATACTTTCGCTGCACATAACTAAAATATCAAGCGGGTCGCCATCAAGCCCCAGGGTTTGCGGAATAAAACCATAATTAATGGGGTAGTGGAAGGAAGAATAAATAATGCGGTCTAATTTTAATAAACCTGTTTTTTTATCTATCTCATATTTTGTTCGGGAACCCTGCGGAATTTCGATGAGTCCATTTACTGTTTGCGGAGCATTTTCTCCGTAATGTGCGCCGTGCCAGGGGTGTAGGACAAACATGGTAAAGGTTTAATAGTTGAAAAGTTTAAAGGTTGCTACTCACGATTCACAACTCACTACTCACCATTTTATAAATTTCCTGAAAAGGTATATTTCAGATCAACCAGCCATTTACCATCAATACGTACAAGCTTTAAAATTGTCTTATCGGCACGGCTGTAACTGTTGCTATAATTAAAAATAAAAACACTGTCGGTTACATAACTGGTTTCGTTTACTAAAATATCGGCGTTCTTATATTTTTCAAGTATGGCTTTGTCTTTTTCGCTGTACTGTTTTTTAAAGCGTTCAAATATCTGCATATTGGTTTCATCTTTCAACAGGAATTGTTCAGCTTCGGTAAAATTATTGTCGAGTAAATTACGTACAAAAGCCGTGGCTACTTCCACATCGGTAACGGGCGTTTTTTTTGTTTTGGTATTGCAGGAGAAAGCAACTGCAGTAATTATAACCAGGCAAAGAATTTTTTTAATCATGCTTAAAGTTAAACATCTTTCGGGTATCGTAAAAAAAAGCATCCCGTTTATGCGGAATGCTTTTTTTGCAATAGCTATATTATTGTTTCTCCAACATCTTGTTTAATGAATCCAGTGCCTGCATTCCTTTATTCATCAGCTTTTGCATGGAATCGGCACTTATATTTTTTAATTTTTCCATTTCGTCTTTCATCCTCTCCATATCATCATCACTCATCCCTTTTTCTTTCATTTTTTCTCCTGCCATGTTCATCATGGTCGCCATATCCATGGCTACTTTCCAGCTTCCTCCTTCTTTCTTTAAAACAAAATTGATTGATTCGCCATTCTTAGTTTCCTTTACATTTACGGTAGCACGGTCGCCATCAATTTTTGCAGCGCCAAATTCCATTTTACTTTTGTCAAACTGTTCTTTGGTTTTGTCATCGGCGGTATTCTCCGCCATTTTCATACCCATTTCCATCAGGTCAAACATGCCTTTGCTGTCGGCAGTTGACAGTTTACGTGCTGCGGCAATATCTTTTTTTGCCATGGCATCAAAAAAGCTCATTAAAACTGCTTTGGGATCGCCGCCGCCGCTGTTACAACTGCTCATATAAACTGCAGAAAAAGCAAATACGGCTACAAATAATTTTTTCATAAACTATAATTTTTAAAAAGTTAAGCCCACCCGGGTTGCCCGGACGGAAGCGGTTATAAAATTAATTTATTTTTTATTTTTCAATGAATTATTTATTCTTTGTCTTATCCATCGAATCCAGTGACTGTAATCCTTTTCTGATGAGCATTTTCAACGAGTCGGGATTCATTTTCTGTAATTTTTCCACACCGTCTTTCAAATCTCCTTTTTGGGTGCCCATATTACCCTTCATACTGTTAAACATTTCGTTGCCGGGTTTGCTCAGGGCTATTTTCCAGGAATTATCTTCTTTCACCAGCTCAAAAGTATGAGTTGATTTTTTTACACCTCCTACACTGTCGGGCAGATGTTGAACAATCTCCGCTTCAACTGTGGCCCGGTCGCCATCAATTTTTTCGTTTTTAAAACTGTACTCAACAGTTTTGGCATTTGCTTTAATTTCATCGGTTATCCTGTCTTTGATCTTTTTTATTCCCTCCGGGTCAAGGTTGGTCATAAATTTTTCTACAGCTTCCAGCATGGCAACATCCGATTTGGTAATATAATTTTTCATGCTGTCAATGTTGCCGTTCTTCATGGCAGTAAACATACCGTCCAGCACTGCGGTTGGTGGGTCAGCAGGTTCTTTGCAGGCGGCAAAACATATTAACAGGCTGCAGGCAAATAATATTTTTTTTACAATAGTGGTATTTAAGTTCATGGCTTATAATTTATTTTATGAAGATACAGTTTCCGGTAGAAGTTAAATTACCGTATATAAAAAAGAGGCAGTTAAAAACTGCCCCTTATGTAATTGGACGGGTTAGTAAGATCTTATTACTTATTTTGTTTAGCTTCTGTTGTTTTTAAATCGTCTTTATTATATGCTTTGATGATCTGCTTAACCAACCGGTGCCTTACTACATCTTCTTCATCCAGTTCAATATGTGCAATGCCTTCAACATTTTTTAAAATACGGGTGGCTTTAAACAGGCCGCTTTGCTGGTTTTTTGGCAGGTCTATCTGTGTTGGATCGCCGGTGATGATGGCTTTGGCGCTGGGGCCAATACGGGTTAAGAACATTTTTATCTGCAGGTCGTTTGTGTTTTGTGCTTCATCTAAAATGATAAAAGCATTATCTAGTGTGCGACCACGCATATAAGCAAGCGGTGCAATTTCAATGGTACGGGTGCTCATATAATACCCCAGTTTATCGGCAGGTATCATGTCGTCAAGCGCATCATATAAAGGCCTCAGGTACGGATCAATTTTTTCTTTCAGATCGCCGGGTAAAAAACCCAGGCTTTCGCCTGCTTCTACTGCTGGGCGTGTTAAAATAATTTTTTTAACCGATTTGTTTTTTAATGCCCTTACCGCCAAAGCTACGGCAGTATAGGTTTTGCCGGTACCGGCCGGGCCAATGGCAAACAGGATATCATTTTTATCGCAGGCTTCCACCATCCGCTTCTGGTTGGCTGTACGGGCTCTTACAGTTTTACCGTTGGGACCAAAAACCAGTACATCATTGGGGTTGCGGTCCATAAAATTATCAACGGCCCGTTCATCATCACCACCCAGAATCTGTTCAAAATAATTGGCGCTCATGTGGCCGTTTCGTTCAAGGTACCGGAGAATAAGGTCAATTTTTTCCCTGGCGCCTTCAATT
>JANOVD010000004.1:0-4474 GCA_031417255.1 Chitinophagaceae bacterium | reverse complement strand
AATTAGCTTCTTCAGAAACATGGATTAATTCCATTACCGGAACCACTTCCACATCAAGGACTATTAATGGATTAGATTCAGGTTATAGATATGACACTAGAGTAAGAACCAATTGTTCTGGTGAAAGCAGCGTTTATAGAGGGAGCCAGTTTGTTACACTTTACACTTGTAATACACCGGAAGGATTAATATCATCAGGTATTACCCCTTCTTCTGCTACCGTGAGCTGGGATGCAGTAAGCGGCGCTATTTCATATGATGTGTCTTTTAGATTTTATTATTCAGGCACATGGTTTCATTCCATTACCGGAACCACTTTATTATCAAATACTATTAGTGGATTAACTCCAAATACATTGCATTACTGGAGAGTAAGAGCCAATTGTACTCCTTATTCCAGAAGCAATTATTCTGAGGCACAGTTTACCACATCTGCCATTTGTAATGCAAATGCACCGGCACCGGCAGGATTAATAGCATCAGGTATTACTTCTTCTTCTGCTACGGTCAGCTGGGGTGCAATAGGCGGCGCTATTTCATATGATGTGGATTATAAATTAACTTCTTCAGGCACATGGATTAATTCCATTACCGGAACCACTTCTACTTCAAGGATTATTAGTGGATTAACTCCAAGTAGTATGTATGACTGGAGGGTAAGAACCAATTGTAATGCTGCCAACAGTAATTATTCAACTTTATCGTTTATCACATCTGGCCCTTGTATAGCACCGGGAGGATTACATGCATTTGGTATTACCTCTTCTTCTGCTACTTTATACTGGAATCCAGTAAACTTCGGTATTTCATATAAGGTGGATTATAAATTAGCTTCTTCAACCACATGGACTATTTCCACTACCACTACCCCATCAATGACTATTAGTGGATTAACTCCAAGTAGTTTGTATAACTGGAGAGTAAGAAGCAATTGTTTAGGCGTCACCAGCAATTATTCTGCAGCATCTTTTACCACATCTGCCACTTGTAATGCAGCGGCAGGATTAACATCATCAGGTATTACCTCTTCTTCTGCTACCGTAAGCTGGGGTGCAGTAAGCGGCGCTATTTCATATAAGGTGGATTATAAATTAGCTTCTTCAACCACATGGACTATTTCCACTACCACTTCCACATCAATGACTTTTAGTGGATTAACTGCAAATAGTTTGTATAACTGGAGAGTAAGAACCAATTGTTTAGGCGTCACCAGCAATTATTCTGCAGCATCTTTTACCACATCGCCTGCCAATTTTAATGCACGGCCAGGATTAATAGTGGAGGGAAGGAATAGCGCCTTAAAAGCTACCAATAACGAAGAAGAACTAATTACAGAAGAAAAGGTTACGGTGTTCCCCAATCCTGTTACAGACAGGTTGACTGTAAAGATTACAGACCTGCAGGGAAGCGCTGCCATACGTGTGTTTGATATGTATGGAAGAATAGTGATGCAGCAAAACAGCGGTCAGCCGCTTACTCAGCTTGATGTTTCAAAACTTTCTTCTGGCTTATATATGATAAGAGTAATAAATGGTGGAGAGGAAAGTATCCTGAAGATTGTGAAAGAATAAAACGATTGAATTAAACTTTTTTCCATTGCGGGGCTTTTTAAATTTATCAGTATGGGCTTTTACTAATTTACAACATCTTTTTGATTAGCAAGAGGCAGGTTCGTGAGGACACGGACCTGGACGGAGAGTAAATTTATTTTGCTTAACTAATACTACACCGAACATAATTATTTCTTTAATTTTTTAAAGCATAATTAAACGAAAATTGATAGATGGGCAATGAATAGTCAATCTCTGGCTGCTTTAAGTATTTATAATAAATCACTTTTAGGTTAATAAGATGATTTATTTCTACACCAAAGGCAATAGAATACCCATGATATAAGCCATTAGTATTAATATCAGGTAAAAATTCTTTTATTTGTTTGGGATTTGTAAAACACCCTATATATCTTCCTGCCAGCCAAAAAACACCAACATTTTTTGCATTATTACGTTCCCATGCGCCGGTTTGAAAGTATAGGCCCAGTGTTGCAAAGCTGTTTAAAAAATTTGTTGGCTTGCCGGTTTGTGAATTAGTTACCTGCCCGGTACGGTAGCCGGTCAATAGTCTTTCTCCAATATGATACAGAAAACCTGTTTTGGTTACTTTTTGTGTTTGGTTAAAATATACAATACCATCTATTGAAATATTTATAAGACCGCTTAAGGGGTTAATGTACTGATTCACCAAATGATCGTTATTACGCTGCAGGCCTCCGGTATTAGTTTGGTTTTGAAAATTATTATTAGATACCCCGCCATAAAAAGAGAGCGGAATGGCAAACTTACCTGGCTCGCCAATATATAAACGTATAAAACGGGCAGATGCATTTACCTGCCCGTTGTTAATTATATCTATAAAACCTGATGTGAAGATTTCGGGTTTGAATGCTATTGAAGAGTCTTTCCTTTGTCCAAAACTAGTTAGAGATATAAAGCAAAAAAAGGCAAAAGACCTAATGTGATATCGCATTTGTCCACTTTTAATTTTATGTTATAAGTTCATAAACATTACTTCATGGTACAAGTGGTACAACCAGTACAATAATATGCACAATAACCGAATATGCACTCCTTTTCAAGTTTACATCCTGCGGCTATTATTGCTTTATTAGTTAAGTTAGAACCAGAGCATGAACAAGATGTAGGTGCAGACTCAACATTTAACTCTGGCATCAATTTCATAATAGATTCATCTTTGGGTAGAATTAACCCTACCTCAACACCAAAAAAATAAAAATTTGCCATAAAATATTCTGAAGGTATATCCTTAAAGGAATTGATGGAGTTGAAATCTGGTTTTTTCATATTTGCATATGCGAAATCATAATTTTTCTTTATCTCATGTTGCACTTCAGTTAATTTAAGAAAATTAGCCATGCCTTCAATTGATAAACTCGCTTTTCCGATATTTTTATCTAAACTTAATTGGTCATTATCAGAATTGATTATACCAATTATTTTTGAACTAGTCCCCTGGCCAGTACAAGTTCCTGAACAAGTACTTTGCAAACATCCGTATCCTAATTTGCTTTGATAAAAAACAGTACAACTGCCCGTACCACCACAGGTGCAAGAATAACCACCACCGTCCTCTTCTGCAACTCTTGCTACATTAGTGGTCTCGTTAAATTTAATAAACCGGTATCCCTTTGGTAAGGTAAACTTAACAGCATTCCCTGCACTTGAAGTATAACTCCAAGTTGTACCTATGGGCAAAGTGATTTCATTATCCAGTTTTGAATTTTCCTCGGTTATAGTATAAACAACTGCGCAATTAAATTCTTTAGTTTCGGTTTGAGCAAAAACATTTAAAATGTAAGAGCACAATAAAAATAAAAAAATTATCTTTTTCATTTTATAAATTTTTTAAGTATCTCTATAAACTCTATTACAAATTTAAAGTCGCTGTCAAGAGGGTTATCGACACTGGCAAAAACTTTTCTAAGAAAATTATACCCATTCCATTTGTATTCTTAAAAGATATTTTGTATGGCTCTTTAAGTGTCCTATATTATCTTTCAAAGTTTGAAGTGGCTGTGTTTATTTCTGCCTACATGCACAGTTCAACTCTGTGTCTTACCTTGTTATTTTTAAATAGCAGTGGTCAGATATAATTCTGCTGATTTAAATTTTAAGGCGGCGGTTTGCCCCTTATTGCCAGGTTTAACTGTTGCATTAATAGTGTACGGTTTAGTTTAAATGAGGTATAGATTAATTTTCTCCCTCAAAGATGGTACCCGTAAACTTTAAAAACAAGGGAAAAACATCAGAAAAAAAGGAGATTTTTCGGAATGTAGTTAAAGGATATTTTTAAAAAAAAATACGAATAAAACGGGCAGATGCATTAACCTGCCCGTTGTTTACAATGTCTATAAACCCTGAAGTAAAGATTTCGGGTTTGTAATTCCTAACAGTGTCCTTTTCCACTTTACTTTGGCAAATGCTGAAATGCCAAATTAGTAGCATGAATATAGAAAAGGTACATCTCATTATTTCAAACAGTTACTATGCAGATAATTTATACTCTATTTGTTTGACAGGCTAATGATAGTGTTAAATAGAACATCCGCCTTTTTAGAAAAATCAGCAGAGTTTGCAAGTAATACATAACTAGTGCCGTTTTCGATATCAACAAAACAGTAAGAAACATAACTGATAGTTCTACCGGTATAACCCCACATATTCTTTTTAACATCCTTCCATTTTATAGCTCCTATTCCAAAATATCTGTTTGGCTTTGATAAATTTGGTTGCAAAGTAAAAATAGAATCCCGGTTTTGCTTTGTGATAATTTTTTCTGTTAAAAATAAACTACGGATAAATATATTTAAATCAACCGCTGAAGTTACTATGTTACCAACACCAATAGAAAGGCTATTAATACCCATTTTAGGGTATTCTTGTAAACTGTTGCCACT
>JANOVD010000003.1:0-1732 GCA_031417255.1 Chitinophagaceae bacterium | reverse complement strand
CATAGTAAGCCATGCCATTTCTCCCTTGCTGTTAAAAGAAGGGTTAATATCGTAACCCATCATGCCTTCCGTTAAATTTTTTGTCTTACCTGTTTCAATATTATAAGCAAAAAGATCGGTATTGGTGCTGATGGCATAAGCCGTTCCGTATTTCTTTTTGGTGCGATACACCACTTCTTTGCTGTTGGGATTCCAAACATAATCTTCATCACCGCCAAATGGTTTTTGCGGACAATCATAAGGCTCGCCAGGCATTATATCTTTTGGCTCGCCTTTAACGCCGTTTACCAAAGGCGTAAGCATCACATGGTCAAAATTTCCATCTTCATAAGTATCCCAATGCCGGTAATTAAGATTATCAAATATGTACACATTTGATTTTTGCAGATCAGGATAATATTCCTTGCCGGTTAGTTTTTTAATCTTTACTTCTGCATTGCTGATCAAATATTTTCCATCCGGAGATATTTTTTCATTTTTCAACATGCTATCTGCATTGCTTACTGGTATTGGGTTTCCGCCGGTTACTGGAATAGCATAAGTTTTTCTGCTGCTTTTATTTTCAGCAGCATTGGGGGTTGATACGGAGTATAAAACATATTTTCCATCGGCTGAAATGCCCAGGCCTGAAACCCTTCCCAGTTTCCACAAAAGTTCGGGTGTCATTCCTGCCTTGCCGGCAGGCAGGTTGTTTTGGGCTATCGCAGAAAAGGAGAGGAGTAAGGTTGCAAAAAAGGTAAATCGTTTCATTGTTTATTTTTTGGTTTTATTTTTAGTTGATTTAATTTGTCCCAGATTTTCCCTGGTAGTATTGGTTTAATCAGTTGTCCTGCATATGTAGTTGGAAATTTTTCTTTAATTCCAAATTGTTCAGGCCCTGTTGAAGGGCATGTGTAGGTTCCAAATAAAATATCCATCACAGGCGAAATATTTGCATAGTTTCCCCTGTCTCTTTCTTTATCGTGATGCCAATGGTGTAATTCCGGTGAACCAATCAATACTTTCATTGGCCCAATCAATAACCTCACATTTGAATGAATATAAATTGCCCAAACTCCACGAAAAGCCACAATTGCTGCAATAGTATTTAAGTCAAATCCAAAAAGTAATGCCGGCAGGTTTATTATCCCAACTGTATAAATAGAGTCTATCGGATGTTCTCTGTGGGCTGCCAGCCAATCCAGTTTTTCTGCTGAATGGTGAACTTTATGAAACCTCCACAGGAAATCATATTTGTGTTGAAGCCGATGCCCCCAATAGATTAAAAAATCGCTTAGAATGAGTACTTCAAAAGCCTGCAACCAAACAGGTTGTGTACCAATAATCGTTCTGAAAGAAAGAGAAATATTTTCATCGAGCCAGGTACCAAAAAAATTCAACGCCTTTAATACCAGAGCGCTCCATAAAAGGTATTGTCCAAAAAAATAGCACAAGTCTAAAAACCATTTTGGCCTGAAGATCCGTTGATCTGCTTTTGCAGGAAAAGCTTTTTCCATTGGAATAAAGACCAAAGCTAAAAACAACAAACTTGCCCCTGTTGCCAGCAAAATATTAATAAAACTCATTGTTGTTTTTTTTGTTTCTCTTTTTCTTTTAGCAGGCTGTCGAGTGAAAACAATTTGGGGTCAATTATTATCCCTGATTTTGAACTGTACATCATTTCCGGTTTCGACCGCAGCATCATATCTTTTTCTATATCAGTTGGTTTCACAGGCGTTGAATCTTTTTTGGG
>JANOVD010000002.1:0-4726 GCA_031417255.1 Chitinophagaceae bacterium | reverse complement strand
CAAAGATAAGAATCTGCAACTTAAAGATGTAAGTTTTCAAGGTTTGGTAGTGTCTCAGTTTTAATTTAATTGTACATGTGGACTACAGTTGAACCACATAGAAGCATAGAAACATAGGATTAAACATAGACCTATGTGTTTTTCTATTGTGCACTATGTGACTATGTGGTTCAAACTGAAACATTGTCCTGGGTTTGTTTTTTATGTATGAAGCGCCAGTGTTGTCTTTATTTAACGGTGTTGAAGGTTATAATCTTAAAGTGGCATCATTATTGAATTGTTATAAACAGTGGAGTAAGCATTTTAAAAATCTAAAACTATGAAACATCTTCTACTTTTTACATCGTTTATTTTTTGCGGCATTGCAGCCCTTGCGCAAACATCACCTAACATAGTTAAAACAGCTTACCTGACGAATGCAACCGGTAAAGTAATGCAGGCTTATCCTAATCCTGCTACCGACCAGGTTATTATACAGCATGTTTCTTCGCCTCAAAAAGCCGTGATATATGTAGTAAGTACCGATGGTAAAGTTTTACAGCAACGAACAGTTGTGCCCAATACCCTGCAAACACAGTTAAGTATCGGGATGCTGACCAAAGGTGTTTATATATTAAAATACGATGACGCAAAGGGTGATGTGCGAACGCTTCAGTTGGTAAAAAATTGATGAACCTATGATTATAAGTAAGGCCTGCGTAAAGCGGGCCTTTTTTTTACTTACTGGCGCAAGTGTTCCAGTAGATAATGCTGAAAATTATCGAAATGATTATTGGATCACTTGTGCCTTTCAAATCTGCCGGATTGCATCCGGAATTAGAATTACACATGCTCAATGGATAATAACCCATGCTCATTAGTATAATAATCAATTGCGCTGCTGTATTTATAATGCCAGGGTTCCCAAACCAAACCACTCCTTACCGGGTTTTCATGCAGATAATCAAGCCGCTGTTTTAATTTTTCGCCAGTGTTTAATTCTATGGGATGATAATCCTGCTTCCAGTCCCGATAGCTATCGGGAGATAATCCTTATTGTTATTATTGTTTTTACCGGCGTAGCTGAAAAGATTCACCATCCCTGCCTACCGGCAGGCAGGCATTCTTTTCTGCTTTCGGTTGGGTTTTCCTGAATGGCTGCAATGATCTTTTTGCTGCTGTACTTTTTTATGTCCCGTACCAGGTTTTCAATTTTATTGGTATCACTGCTTAAAATCATATGCACATGATTGGTCATAATGACCCAGGCATGTAATTTTAATCCTTTATGCTCCTGGCAGTATTTTAAACTGTTTATGAATATTTCTTTATAGCACTCTCTGCTGAATACATCCACCCAGCCTATTACAGCAAAGGTTACAAAATGTGCTATGGCATCTTCGCCAACTTTATATTTTGATGACATGGTAGTTCTGACTTTGTTTACATAAATATAAATGATTTCGTTTTTTAAATCCGGTTGCAAACCGGTAGAACTGAAGAGGCATCAAGTGATCCCAGGGAGTTTACGTTCGGGTTTAATGATTGTGTTGGGAACACTTGCGCCAAAACATAATTGCGCCAGATGGGGGGTATTCAATTGAACCAAATGAAATTTTGAATACTCAGAGTGAATGAAGAATTGCATAATTACTTTAATAAAAATACCCCAATAGTATATCGTACAATTGTGTAATCAATAATGTTGCCATGAAATACTAAAGCTGGAAACATGAAAAATCCCGACAATCAACTTGCAGGGATTATAAATGTTATTATTAAAACCGTTTCTCAACTATCGCTCGAAACTATCAGCATAACGCTCCTTCGACTCCGCTCAGGACACCGTAAAATACTTATGAAAATACGGTATCGTTTCAATGCCTTTATAAAAATTTGCCAGGTCGAATTTTTCGTTGGGGCTGTGCAGGTTGTCGCTATCTAAACCAAAACCCATTAGCACAACTTTGCAACCAAGTTCTTTTTCGAATAAACTGCAAATGGGTATGCTGCCACCGCCACGTACTGGTATGGGTGTTTTGCCAAAGGTTGTTTCCATGGCTTTGGCTGCGGCCTGGTAAGCGCTGCTGTCTATTGGTGTAAGGTAAGGTTCGCCGCCATGATGCAGGCTTGCTTTTACCTGTACATAAGGTGGTGCAATTATTTGCAAATGATTTATTAAAAGGTCGGCAATTTTTTGTGAGTTTTGGTTGGGTACCAGCCTTGCTGATATTTTTGCAAATGCTTTTGATGGTAAAACGGTTTTAGCACCTTCGCCGGTATAACCGCCCCAAATACCATTGAGCTCAATAGTTGGGCGTATACCGGTACGTTCGTTGCTGCTGTAACCGGCTTCTCCCCACAATTCAATTACGCCAAGGTCGGCTTTATATTCCGCCTCATTAAAAGGTGCTTCGGCCATCAGTTTTCTTTCTTCATCAGATGATTCCAATACATCGGCATAAAAACCGGGTATGGTTATATGGTTGTTCTCATCGTGCAGTGATGCGATCATTTTTGCCAGGATGGTAATGGGGTTGGCAACGGCGCCGCCATACACTCCGCTGTGCAGGTCGCGGTTGGGGCCGGTTACTTCTACTTCAATATAACTGAGGCCACGCAGGCCAATATCAAGGCTTGGTGTATCGAGGCTTATCATGGCGCTGTCGCTGATGAGCACACAATCGGCTTTTAATAATGCTTTGTTGGCCGTTACAAATTTTCCCAGGTTTGGCGAGCCCACTTCTTCTTCACCTTCAATACAAAATTTAATATTGTTTTCGAGTGTGTTGGTTTGTATTAATGTTTCCAATGCTTTTACGTGCATGTAAAACTGGCCTTTATCGTCGCAACTGCCACGGGCAAAAATTTTGCCGTCAATGATTACGGGATCGAAGGGGCCGCTTTTCCAAAGCTCCAGTGGCTCGGGGGGTTGCACATCGTAATGGCCATACACCAACACGGTTGGTTTGGCGGGGTCAATTATTTTTTCGGCATACACCACAGGGTGGCCGGCGGTTTCATAAATTTGTGCTGTATCAACACCGGCTTCAACCAGGCGTTGCTTTACGGCTTCGGCGCAGGCCATCATGTCGGGTTTGTGCTCGGCCTTTGCACTTACGCTGGGAATGCGTAACAGCTCCAGTAATTCATTTAAAAAACGGTCTTTATTTTTTTCCTGGTAATCTTTCCAAACTTGCATAATAAGTAA
The DNA here is from genome assembly GCA_031417255.1 of Chitinophagaceae bacterium. Classification (GTDB taxonomy): domain Bacteria; phylum Bacteroidota; class Bacteroidia; order Chitinophagales; family Chitinophagaceae; genus Ferruginibacter. Next base: position 1,536 of record JANOVD010000002.1, on the reverse strand, counting down.
AAAGTTAAAAGTAAAAAGTCAAAATTTGACCCAAGCGAAATTAGGATTTTTTACTGTTAAATTATTTTCACAAAATTTTAAGAAATGAATACTTTGATTGATTGGCAGGTACGTTTAGATTTGCATAAGATTGTTATTGTCAATTTATCAGCCTTTGTTTTAGTTGGATCGCACTTGGTTCTGTCTAATACAAAGGCTGAGACCATTTTAGGAGGTTGCTTCGCAACTTATGGTTTGCTACAGAAACACGGACCTGTCCCGATTAAATCGGGAAACACAGAAATGAAGAAAGCGAAGTTTTTTTGCCGGTAAGTCGGTAAGACGTTTTTTGAATAAATGTAATCTTTTCGCCTTTCCGTCTTTCCGGCTATAATATTTTAGTATTTCATTCTCCGGTAAACCAATATCAGCAAGCCTGTAAGCACATACAGCACGGCAATGATTGCCAATACCCATTTTATAATTGAAATAAAAGTTGTACAAAAAGCGATGGATGATGAACCCTGATTATTTAGTGTGAGTAACATGCCTGCGTTTTCAATTATATCTAAAAAGCTAGCCAGCAGCGCAGCTTTGGCAATGATGCTGCCGGCTTTTGCAACAGGGCCTTTTATTTTTGCGGCAATTTTTTTACAGGCCATAAATAAAAAGCCGGCGTAAAAAAACAGGAATAAAAAATCCCAGTACGTATTAACTTTTGCAACAGCAATATTATCCAACGCTGTTGTTGGTGCCCAGGCATTAATGATGGCAGTAGTTTTAGTTGTGTTGTATGCAAACTCCAGGTCTAATATGCCCATGGGTGTTGTTGCAGTTTTTAATGTGGCACCGGTTTTGGCCATTACAATCATCATGGCAATTGTACCTAAAAAGAAAAAGGGAAGGAGTAATTTTTTCATTTTTTACTTTTTGGCTAAGTGAAAAAAGCTAAACGAATAAGGGATGAAAATAGGCTAATGGGACAAAAGAGAAAAGGAGGAAAAGAGGGGAGCGGTTTTACCCCTTCCCCTCCTTTTCTCTTTTGTGCTCTTAGCTAATTATTTCGCTTAACCTTTTGCCTCCATTCTTTGTTGCACATAATCCCAGTTTACCACCTGCCACCAGTTGTCAATATAGTCGGCTCTTTTGTTTTGGTATTTTAAATAGTAGGCATGTTCCCAAACATCCAATGCCAGTAAAGGAAAACCTTTTATTTCGGCAATGTCCATTAGTGGGTTATCCTGGTTTATGGTTGACCCGAGCATTAATTCATTATCCTTATTAATATACAACCATGCCCAGCCGCTGCCAAACCGGTTCTTGCCAAAATCGGCAAATTGCTTTTTAAAATTATCAAAAGTGCCGAATTGTTTTGTTATTGCTGATTGCAATTTGCCTGTTGGCGCATTGCTCACAGAGCCCTGCGGGCCTTCTTTTTTTGGCCGCATACATTGCCAGAACATTTCGTGGTTATAATGTCCGCCTCCGTTGTTACGCATTTTGGCTGAGTATTTTGAAATATTGGCCAGCACATCTTCCAATGGTTTTGCAACATCA
>JANOVD010000001.1:0-25681 GCA_031417255.1 Chitinophagaceae bacterium | reverse complement strand
GCTAAATGCACAGGCATACTAAACGGTATTGATACCATTGTTTGGAACCCCGAAACCGATACTTATATTTTAGATAACTATTCGCTGAAAGATGCAGAGGCGGGCAAGCAACTCAACAAGAAAAAACTTTGTAAAGATTTTAAGCTTGATGCCAAACTGCCTTTATTTATTTATATAGGAAGATTGGTTGGCGAAAAAGCTGCAGACCTTTTACCACAGGCGATTACCGACTCTATAAGCCAGTTGGGTAACAAATCCGATAGCTATCGGATGAATTTTTTAATTCTGGGAAGCGGTGATAAAAAGGTGGAAGATCAGTTAACATATTTAGCAGGAAATTTTGCAGGTTACTATAATTCAAAGATCGGGTATAACGAAAACCTGGCGCACCAGATGTATGCCGGCGCCGATTTTATTTTAATGCCCAGCAGGGTAGAGCCTTGTGGTTTAAACCAGATGTATGCATTGCGTTACGGCACCATTCCTATTGTAAGAAGTACCGGCGGTTTAAAAGATACAGTAACTGATATTGGTGAACCCGGTGGTTTTGGAATCCGTTTTAATTATGCCAGCGTTTGGGATATTACCTATTCAGTACACCGTGCTGTTGAGTTGTTTGATGATAAGGAAAAGATGTTGCAGATAAGAAAACAAATCATGCAGATTGACAACAGTTGGGAAAAAAGTGCAGAAAAATATATTAACTTGTATTCATCAATACAGCTAAAAAAAACACATGATCAGTAAATCACTAATAGCAGTAATTCTTGGAGGTGGTGCCGGAAGCCGGTTGTATCCCTTAACATCAACACGCAGTAAACCGGCAGTGCCCATTGGCGGCAAATACCGGCTGGTTGATATTCCCATTTCAAATTGTATCAACTCAAACATTAACCGGATGTTTGTTTTAACACAATACAATTCTGCATCTTTAAACAAGCATATCAAAAACGCATATCAGTTCAGTGCTTTCAGCAGTGGTTTTGTAGATATATTGGCAGCTGAGCAAACACCCGACAGCCCGGGCTGGTTTCAGGGAACGGCTGATGCAGTAAGGCAATCGTTAAAACATATTCAGAACAATGATTTTGAGTATGTTTTAATTTTAAGCGGCGACCAGTTGTATCAAATGGATTTTAGGGAAATGTTTCAAAATCATATTGACAAAGGTGCCGACATTTCCATTGCCACCATACCGGTAGCCGATAGAGAAGCGCCGGAGTTTGGGATATTAAAATCAGATAACGATAATTATATTACTTCATTTATTGAAAAGCCTGCAAAAGAATTGTTGCCAAAATGGGAAAGTGATACCGGTGTAGAAATGAAAGCCCAGGGACGAAAATACCTGGCATCGATGGGCATTTATATTTTTAACCGCGACCTTTTATTTGATCAGTTACTGGAGGATAAAAAGGAAGCTACTGATTTTGGAAAAGAGATCATTCCGGGCTCTATCAATTCTAAAAAGGTAGTTAGTTATCAATATGATGGTTACTGGACCGATATTGGAAACATATACTCGTTTTATGAAGCCAACCTGGCGCTAACGCTTGAAATACCGCCTTTTAATCTTTTTGATAATAACAAAGCTATTTACAGCCGTGCCCGTATGTTGCCGCCCATGAAAATAGGTAATACAACTATTACGCACAGCATACTTGCCGAAGGTTCAATTATAGATGCATCAAAAATTGTGAGCAGTGTTATAGGTATAAGAACAAGGATTGGAAAAGGAACAGAAATTATAAGCTCGTACATAATGGGTAGCGATTATTATGAGACGATTCTGGAAATGAGTCATTCTTTAGAAAGAGGTATACCAAAACTGGGTATTGGCGAAAACTGTAAAATAGAAAATGCCATCGTTGATAAAGACTGCCGGATTGGTAATAATGTAATAATAACCGGTGGTGCACATCTGGCAGATACAGACCATGCTTTGTATGCGGTTAAAGATGGTATTGTGGTTATTAAAAAAAGAGCAATACTGCCGGATGGTTTTGTGATTTAATTAAAGTTTGATAATGTACTTTTGGTTCACCACTTTAATTGATTATGCCTAAAATTGTATATTTTTTTCTCAGCCTTTTTCTTTTCAATTCCTGTAATAATACAGATACTCTAAATAATTTTGCCAGTAGTAAGATCGTTAAAAGTAATGTTGTAATTGATTTACAACCTTTCAAAGGAATTACATCAACTCAAACAAGTTATGTTTTTATTGAGCTTAAAAAGCACTATGCCAATATAGAAATAAAAAAAACAATTGCGTTACCACAATCTGCCTGGTATCCGCCAAGAAACCGTTACCGTGCCGATTCTTTAATAGATTTTTTAAAAAAAAGGACAGCTAACGGACATACAACCATTGGTCTTACCAATAAAGATATCAGTACAACAAAAGGCAATGCTAAAGATTGGGGAGTAATGGGTTTAGGTTATTGTCCCGGAAATGCCTGCATAGCTTCTACTTTCAGGCTTTCAAAAAAAGAAACCAATGTACAATTATTTAAAGTAGCCATTCATGAATTGGGACATACATTCGGACTACCTCACTGTGATGTAAAATCATGTTTTATGAGGGATGCGGAAGGGGGGAACCCTACAAATGAAGAAAAAGAGTTTTGCAAAAAATGTAAATCTTATTTACTTAAAAAAGGTTGGAATTTAAATTAACTGTTTACGTATAAACTGATCTTACAAAAAAATATTCCACACAGCCTGTTGCCCCCAACTTCCCCATTCTTTGGTTACCTGTACAGCAGTCTCCTGCAATTCTTTTGCTTTTTTCTTTTTTCCTTTTAAAGGAGGATTTATTGTACCGTAATTAACACCATTCACTTCAAGCTTGGTAGCAACCCAACTGCAAAACATACGGGGAATGGTAATACCCAATATCATTCCGGGTAAACCATGCAGGCTCATCGGCCCTCCGCTTACAGTAATTTCATCGGTGTAAAATGCAAACACATAAACACTGTCGAATAATTTGCCAACAGCTTTCCTGCAGTTAAAACCGGCTATCTCACGACTTTCGTTGGTTACTTTCCAGTCAATATTAATCAGGCTGTCGGTTAAAATATAAGTTTCACCGAATACTGATTTTTGCTGCACAAAACTTTCCTTATTGTAATCATTATACCAGATATTGTCTTCGCCTTCATTGCCCCATGGCGATTTTGTCTTTTCATCTTTTCGGTTAAACATGTAAATACTTTTATCTGCATTAAATGTAAGTTGATAGTAGCTTGTTGATAATTTCGGTATTTTATCTTTAAACATTTCGGCCCAGGCGCCTTCGCCCAGCGCTTTGTGGTTATTCAGTTTTACTTCGTATTCAATCATCCCTTTATCAATAAATACCTGCGCCTGCAAACCCTGCAAACAAAATGTAACAGCTATTAAAAGTATATATTTCATAAAGTCATTTTAATTTAATTAAAAATCAGATGCTGGTTTAACAGTACCTTTTTTAGAAAAATTCCAGGTTAAGGTTACCATCCAGAATCTTTTTAACGTGTTATAATAAGTTTCTGAGTAGCGGTTATCGTTAAAACTTCGGTCATATCCACGGTTCTCATTTAAGATATCATTTACCCCAACAGATGCTTCCAGTACTTCTTTAAATATGTACCGTTTTAAAGAAGCATTCCATAAAGTATATTGATTTTTTGTCGGAAAGCGGGGATCGTTCTGTTTGGCACTGTAATTAACGTCAGTTTCAAACCTGAATTTTTTCAAAAATGTTATCTCCACGTCTGCCCTTACCTCAGCCTGCCAGTAACTGGCAGAGGCAGCAGTATTCAGCGAATTCTTTGCCTTTACCCAGCTTATTTGAGGATTTAGCGAAATGTCGTATTTCTTTTCTTTTTCTTTACTTATCCCAAAACTAAAGCCGTAGCTCGTGTTGGTAGTAATTGCTTTTTGAGCATTAACAAAAGTTATATTTCTTGACACGTTGGCATTGGGACCAAATGATATCCGGATATTCGGCTTCTTCCATTTAAAATTATAGTTTGAATACAAGCCAAAATTATAATTGCCATCTGCATTAACTGTTCGGTAAATAGTTTTGGCACTGCTATCAACAGTTGTTTCGCTCACAAATGCATTTTGTGTAAAACCACCGTAAACTCCCGCCCACATTCCTTTCTCTTTTAAAACATTGTAAAAATTATAATTCAGATTTACAGAGTGCCTGAAGGATTGTTTAAGATCGGGGTTACCAACACGTTGATTTAAAGGATCGGTATTATCTATTATTGGTTGCAACTGGTCAAGGGTTGGAGCATTGGAAGATCCGTTGTAATTAGCACGAATGCCGCCATAGCCACTTAGTTTTTTATAGAAAGATGCATTGGGGAAAAAATTGGTAAAATTATATTTACGTAAAAGATTTGTGGTGCGGTTATCCTGCTCAAAATGATTGAATGATACAGAAGTACCCACACTGTAATTGTATTTCTTTTTTACCACCCTGAAACTGATACCCGGCTTATTATTAACCTGTTTAAACAAATATGAATTGCTTAAAGAGTCAATACGAACGGTATATTTCTGACTAAAATCTTTTTCATAAGTAAACCTGTCATTCACAGATGTAGCGCTGCTGAAAGTATAAGTAAAAGACAGGAAAAGGTCTTTTGCAATCGGCTCGGTATAGGTAAATGCTGTAGAAAATGTATTGGATTTATTATCCCTTTTATTTTCCTGGTCAGTAGTATCATTGGCAGAAGGAATGCCGCCAATGAAATAATCGTTTTTTGAATAAAGGTAACTGTCGGTATTTGAATTGCTGAGATTATAATTCACATTTACTGTAAGGGTACGGGCAAGTTTTTTAAATTTATGTTTCCAAAGCAAAGTACTGTTAAGGGCAGCATTATCTACTGTGCTGTTGGTTTTCCTGCTGCTGGTATTTATTAATAAAGATTTTGTATCCAGTGATTGCAGGTTGAACGTACTGTTGGATTTTGTGTTGTTCAGGTTTCCCCGGGCAGTAAATTTTAATGAGTTTGCAGAGTCAATATTAACTTCAAAACTAAGGTTAAGGCTTTGTTTTAGTTTTGATGAGAAGCCCTCTGTTATCCTGCTTGAAGAATAAGATGAATCGCCGATAAAATTGGTCGTGTAATTTCTTTCTCCGCTCGGGCTGTTTACTTTTGAAACTTTATAACCACTGTTCAGTATCTGTTTGCCATCTTTAAATTTATTGCTGTAATGCAGGCCACCATTCCAGTTTTGGGGAATGCCGCCACGGCCGCCCCAGTAACTATCACCTTCACCTTCAGAAGTTATCATGATTCCGCCACCATCCATTACTTCGGTTGTTGTGCCGGTATTGCCGCCATAGTTCTGGTTATCTTCCCAATCTAAATTGGTTTGCCCGGTATTGCTCATGATCCCGTAGGCCGCCATTTTGCGTTTGCCTTTAAAGGCATTGGCCATTACACTGTTGTTGTAATAATTTTTAAAATCTGTGCCGGCTTCTGCTTTGCCAAAATATCCTTTTTTTGCATTGTCTTTTAGTTTCAGGTTTATCGTTTTATCTTTTACACCATCATCAATGCCGGTAAAAGCAGCCTGGTCGCTTTTTTTATCAAACACTTCCACTTCCTTCACTATATCGGCACGTAAGTTTTTTGTAGCAATGCCCGGGTCGTCGCCAAAAAATTCTTCGCCGTCAACCAAAATTTTTTTTACCTGTTCGCCCATGGCAGTTATCTTACCGTCTTTATCAACCGTTATACCGGGCAGTCTCTTTAATAATTCTTCTACATTGGCACCGGCCCTTACTTTAAAACTGTCGGCTGTATAAACTGTGGTATCGCCCCTTATTTTTATAGGCGTTCCGGTTTTCACAATAACTTCTTCAAGCAACTTGCTTTTTGAAGTGAGGGCAATATTCGGGATCACTATTGCAGCATCCTTTAAGTCAAAATTAAAAACCATATCTGCAAAATAGGGGTGAGTGGTCATTACCACATATGCACCGGCTTTCAGGTTTTTAAATGCGTATTTACCGTTAACATCGGTTCTTGCAAATTTATACAGTACAGAATCTTTGGCCGAAAGTAAGGCCACTACTGCATTATAAACGCCTTTATTTTGTGTCGTATCTTCAACCGAACCCGAAACCGAAATATTTTGGGCACTGGCTTGTATTGCAAAAAACAACAGGGCAAAAAACAAAGAAGATAGTTTAGGCATACAGTAGTTAGGTTGGGTATGAAAAGTCAATTATTAAAATCGTTTTTAAAGATGAATTTATTAATTGTTAATAACTGAACTGATGTTCTTAAATTTACGTTAAAACAAATTTGAATATTTATTGCAGTTTAAAAAAATGCATTTCTATAAATGGCAACATCTAAGCGACAGCCGGTAAAAGTTTCATCTGCTAAAAAAAATATGCTGGCAGATAATTTTGTTTTAAAGTACGAAGAAGCGCATTTTATTGACTCTTTAAAACCGGTTTGGAATTATTCTTTGTTTACTGATGAAGATATTACCAATTTTAAAAACGGTACTTTTTATAATGGCTATCAAAAATTCGGCAGCCATTACATGAAGGTTTTAGATACAGAAGGATTTTATTTTGCAGTTTGGGCTCCCAATGCAACCAAAGTTTCGGTTATTGGCGAATTTAACGGCTGGAAAGAACAACTCCACCCGCTTTTTGTACGGCTCGATAAATCCGGCATCTGGGAAGGTTTCATCCCCAATTTTAAAGCAGGCGAAACTTACAAATACTATATCAAAGGATTTAAAGGAACTGTTACAAAAAAAACAGATCCCTATGGCCAGTATTGCGAGTTAAGGCCTGCTACCGCATCTATAACCTGGCAATCAGCCCATAAATGGAAAGATGCGGCCTGGATGAAAAAAAGAAAAAAACATAATGCACTCAATGCACCCTGGAGCGTATATGAAGTACACCTGGGTAGCTGGATGCGGCCGGTTAAAACCGATGAAGAAAGTTTTAACAGTTATGTGCAGCTTAAAGAACACCTTGTTCCTTATGTAAGAAAAATGGGCTTTACGCATGTAGAGCTGATGCCTGTAATGGAATTCCCATTTGATGGAAGCTGGGGTTACCAGGGTACGGGTTATTTTGCAGCAACTTCACGTTTTGGCACACCCGACGACTTTAGAGATCTGATAGATGCTTTTCATCAGCAGGATATTGGTGTAATACTGGATTGGGTGCCTTCGCATTTTCCTTACGATGCACATGGCCTTTTTATGTTTGATGGTACACATACATACGAATATGGCGATATGCAAATGGGATATCACCCCGACTGGAACAGTTATATTTTTAATTATGAAAGGGGAGAAGTACGCTCTTTTTTAATCAGCAGTGCCCGTTTCTGGCTCGATCAGTTTCATGTGGATGGCATCAGGGTTGATGCGGTTAATTCAGTATTGCGTTTGGATTATTCACGCAGGGAAGGAGAATGGAAGCCCAATAAATTTGGTGGCAACGGTAACCTGGAAGCTATTGAATTCGTAAAACAGTTTAACGAAACGGTTTACCGCGATTTTCCGGATATACAAACCATTGCCGAAGAAGCAAGCGATTGGCCAAAAATATCGAAGCCTACAACCGAAGGTGGGCTTGGTTTTGGAATGAAGTGGATGATGGGCTGGATGCACGACACACTGGATTATTTTAAAATGGACCCGTTGATGAGACAGTTTCAGCAGGATAATTTTTCATTCAGCATGATGTACTATTATGATGAGAATTTTATGCTGCCTTTAAGCCACGATGAAGTGGTACATGGCAAAAGCCCCATGTTGTATAAAATGCCCGGCGATGAATGGCAGAAATTTGCCACACTGCGCCTGTTGTACACCTACATGTACACACACCCTGGTGCAAAGCTTTTATTTATGGGCAACGAGTTTGCACAAACTACCGAATGGAATTACAAAAGCGAACTTGATTGGGAACTGTTGCAATTCGCCTGCCATCAACAAATGCAGGATTGTGTACGTGATTTAAATCACTTGTATAAAAATGAACCCGCCTTGCATGAGTTACAATTTAATCCAAAAGGATTTGAATGGGTAGACCTCAATCATCGCTCAGAATCTGTTATTGCTTATATGCGAAAAGGCAAAAACAGGAAGAATGACATGCTCATTATTTTAAATCTAACACCGGTTGTAAGAAGAGACTGGAAAATTAAAGTGAAAGGAAAGTCGGTTTGGGCCGAGGTTTTTAACAGTGATCATGAAAAATACTGGGGTACCGGCAAGGTTTTTAATCCATCGCCTGAGGTTGAGCTGGTGGACAAAAAAAAGCATATTTATGAAATAAAAGTGCATCTTCCAGCGTTAGGAGCGGTAGTCTTTCAATAATTGAACTAATCTTTGTATCTTATACCCATATGAAAAAACTATTTATACTCGTTATAGCTATTCCATTCGCTCTGGCAGCTTCTGCTCAAAATTCCGACAGCGCTTCTTTTTACTTAAATAAAGGCCTGGAGGAAAAAAATGCCAGACGTTACCTGGTTGCTTCAAACCATTTTACAAAAGCAATTGCTTTAAACCCACGTTATGTGGATGCCTATATTGAAAACGGATTTGCCAATAAAGAAATGCGTAAAACAGATGCCAGCAAACAGGATTTTATAAAAGTGCTGGAACTGGATCCTCAAAATGAAGTGGCCATTAAAGAATTGATGAACCTTTATTTTAATTACAGGCAATTTCAAAATGCCATTAACATGGCACAAAAATGTAAAACCTGTGATGGTAAAGACAAGATAATTGCCATGTCGTATTTTCACCTGGAAGATTATGGAAAGGCAGAAAAAATGTTACTTGCTTTGGTGAATAAAAACCCAAAAGATGCCGATGCAACCTATTCTTTAGCCAGCAATTACCTGGAGATGGGCCTGGAACCCAAAGCCATTGCCTGGTACGAAAAAGCTGTATTGCTAGATGATAAAAAAAGCAAATGGCATTTTGAACTGGGGTTACTTTACTACAATATCAACAATTATAAAAAAGCAGTTATTGCTTTTAATAAAGCGGCCGAGCATGGTTTTATAAGAGGAAATGATTTTAACGAAAACCTGGGCTTTACCTATGTTTATAGTGGAGAATATGAGAATGGTGAAAAATTACTGAATGAGATCATTTCACGTAAACCCGGCGATAAAGAATTAATAAGAGATGTTGCCACTGCATTTTTTGATAGCAAAAACTATGACAAATCATTGGAGTATTGCCAGAAATTATTAGAGATGGATATGAAGGACGGCAAGGCTTTATACCAGGCCGGGCTATGTTTTCAGAAAAAGGGACAGGTTGAAAGAGGCATGCAGATGTGCGATAAGGCCATTGAACTTGACCCTACTTTGGCAGGATTAAAATCAAAAAAATTATCACCGGGTATGTAACTGTTAATAAAATTTTACGATTGATGTTAGTTTGAAGCCGTCCCGTTTTTAACGGGACGGTTTTTTTATTTTCTTTCCAAAAAAATCTCAGCCATCATACACCTTGCACTGCCACCACCTACTGTTTCAATGGTACTTAATGAGGAATGAATGATAAGGTTATTTTTTTGCAACAACTCAATTTGCACATCTGCTAAACATTCAAAAGCCTGTGTTGACATAACCAGCAGCAATTCATCATCCCCATTTTTAACCTGCAGCATATTGCCTGCAAAACTATTCAGTTGCTGAAGGGTAATGTCAACAATTTCTTTTTTTGTTTTTTGCAAAGAAGCGATAACATTTTTTCTTTCTGCATTATCAACAATTGAATCCAAACAAATTACTGCATAATCATCAGCAATGCACATCATCACGTTGGTATGGTAAATATCAACTCCTGTACTGTCAGTTGCCCTAAAAGTTACCGGACTGTATTCAGTTAATTTGCAAAATTCATTCAGAACAGTTTGATTAGTTCGGGGAGATAAACAGGCATAGGCAATTTTATTTCCCCGGTCTAAAACCATGCTGCCGGTTCCTTCCAAAAAAAGTTGATCATCTTCTGATATGCTTAAATCAATTATATCTGTAACAGTAAATTTATTTTTCACGGCATCCAACACATCGGTTTTTCTTTCCTGCCTTCGGTTTACAGCAAACATCGGGTATAAAAATATCCTGCCATCTGCATGAAAAGATATCCAGTTATTAGGAAATATAGAATCGGGGGTGGAAGGATCAACTGAATCTTCTACAACAGTTACATCTATCTTGTTTGTACGCAGCAGTGTTACAAATTCATTAAATTCCTCTAAAGCCTTTTGCTGCACATCTCCACCTATATTTTTTTGAAACACATTATTTACAGCAGTTTCTGCATTAAAGCCAAAATTAACCGGCTGTATCATTAAGAGATGTGTTGTGTTCTGCATGATCAGTGTGCTTTACCATAATTCATTTCCCCGGCTTTAATGGCAACCGTTAAACTGTTTTCTTTTGGCGGTATGGGGCATTTGTAATTGGGAGAATAAGCACAGTATGGATTGTATGCTTTATTAAAATCCAGCTCCAGCGTATTGTTTTGTATATCCTTTTTAAAAAACTCCAGGTAACGGCCGCTGCCATAACTTTCATCACCCGTTGTTGCATCGGTAAACGGTACAAACAAATAGTCTTTGTACTTTTCAACCTGCATCAGGTCTTTGCTCTGGTAAACATATAAAAGGCATTCCTTTTCGTCAATTATAAAATCAAGCCTGCCGTATTTATAATAATGTTTTAAGGTATTGGCCGATGTTTTCATGGTAAAGCCAACCGTATCGGTAATTTTTTCAAAACTGCAACTAACATTATAAGTATTACTGATGGGGAAGAAATGAAAATGTTTTTTATCTTTTTTGGGCACTACCTCATGACTGGTTACATAGTTTTTCTGATAAGCCTTTATTCGCTCTACATAAAAATCTTTTTTTTGTGCAGCAGCAAAGCCCGAAATAAAAATTCCGATTGCAAATAAAAATGTTTTTTGTTTAATAAAAATCTGCGAAATCATTTAAATAATTTTAACCTGCCTACCGCAGGCAGGTTTGCATTTTAATTCATCATCAAAACATTCACACTCCGTTGTAAAATATTAAAAGCTATCTCTGCCATCAGGTTTTCTTTATCCAATGTTGGGTTTACTTCAGTAATTTCAAAACAACAGATCTTGCGGTTGTGCATAAATTTACTGATCAGGTCTTCCACCTCTCTTTCCTTTAAACCATTGCTCACAGGGGTTCCTGTGCCTTTCGAAATGGAGGAATCCAGGCTGTCAACATCAAAACTTATATAAATGTCGGTACAGTCGCTTAAATAGCGTAACACTTTGCGGCAAACATTTTCGGCACCGGTGCGGCGTACTTCCGCAGTGGTAATTACTTTCATTTCGTATTTATCAATCAGGTGTTTTTCTTCTTTTTCAAAATCACGCAGCGAAATAAATACCACATCTTCGGGTAAAACTTTCGGATTTATTTTACCCATATTTTTTAACTGCTCCCATTGTTTGGTTGTCTTTTCATCCAGGTCATGCACTTTCATCTCGATATTATCTTCGCCAATTGATACAGCCATGGGCATACCATGGATATTGCCCGATGGCGTGGTATAAGGCGTATGCAGGTCGGCATGGGCATCAATCCATATTACACCAAGTTTACTTTTGGGTTTGGCCAATTTAATACCGGTAATGGTGCCGCCGGCATTACTGTGATCGCCACTGATAACTACCGGAAAAAAATGCCCTTTTATTGAATCGGCAACTGCCTTACTAATCCTTTCATGCATGGTTAACACCCCATGTATTCGTTTGGCATAAGGTGAATTTATCGGTTCGTACAACAATTTGTTTTCATTATCCAGTTTTTCTGATGGAAAATGAACAAAGAAATTGCTCATGAAATCAAGTGCTGCAATTTTAATGGCATCAATTCCTAAACTGGCGCCCCTGGTACCGGCGCCTATTTCGGAAGGTACTTCTATCAGTTTAATATTCTTCATATATAAAATTAAGCCTGGTAAAGCTGTTTATCAATCGCTAATACTCAAATCTACGACTTTAGTTTTTAGAGATTATGAAAGGCTAAAGGGCCATTGCAATAAAATCAAGCTTATTGTCGTTCTATCATCAGACCAAATCATGCTCAAAATTAGTTTGTTTGTGCTTGATTTAAAAAAGATGCCCCTGATTAGTCAGGGGCATTGCCAATTATAAGATAAGCGTTGATTTAAAATTGCTCAAGCTTGCTGAAGAAAAAATCGCCTTCTATTACAGCATTTTCATTACTGTCGCTGCCATGTACAGCATTTTCGCCAATAGAAGCTGCAAACAGTTTACGGATAGTGCCTTCGGCTGCTTCGGCAGGGTTTGTAGCACCAATCAGTTTGCGAAAATCTTCTACAGCATTATCTTTTTCAAGTATAGCTGCCGTAATAGGGCCGCTGCTCATAAATTCTACCAGTTCGCCATAGAATGGCCTTTCGGCATGTACGGCATAAAATTCGCCTGCTTTTTCTTTACTCAGTTTTGTCATTTTCATAGCTGCAATACGAAAACCTGCAGCATTTATCATTTGTAAAATGGCCCCTGTATTTCCTTTGCGTGTTGCATCGGGTTTGATCATTGTAAAAGTTCTGTTACTCATTATTTTCGTTTTTTGAGCCGCAAAGATAGGAAGCAATTGTAGATTTTAGATTGACGATTTTAGATTTATGGACTCTTAACTAATAAAAGTTGTTTAAAATCTGCAATCAACAATCTGATCCCGATAATTATAGGGACTAAAATCACCAATTGGTTTATAAGCAGTTTTCACCTACTTTTGCGCCGCTTTATGCAAGCTTTACAAAACATATTCTCCTTACTGAATCAGCCTAAAAAGGTTGTTATAACCATGCATCAAAAACCTGATGCCGATGCGATGGGTTCCACATTGGGGTTGTATCATTTTTTAAATAAACTTGGGCACAATTGTACAGTAATTTCACCAACAAACTGGGCAGCTTTTTTAAACTGGATGCCCGGATGCAACAAAGTACTGGATTATGAAACCCACACAACCAGGGCTGATGTGATTATTGATGATGCCGACTGGATATTCTGTCTTGATTTTAATGTGCTGAGCCGCACAAAAAGAATGGAGGAAAAATTACTGGCTGCAAAAGGCGAAAGGATACTGATTGATCATCACCGTGAACCGCAAACAGCGGTTTTTACATACGGTAACAGTGATATTCAAAAAAGTTCTACTGCAGAAATGGTGTTTGATTTTATTGTAAACTCCGGTAATGCTGATACAATTGATGCAACAATCGGCGAATGTTTATATGCCGGAGTAATGACGGATACCGGTTCATTCCGTTTTCCTTCAACCAAAGCCAGCGTACATAAAATGGTGTACGAGTTGAAAGAAAGAGGCCTTGAGCATAGCCATGTACATGAAGAACTGTTTGATAATTTTTTAGAAAGCCGCTTTAGGTTTATAGGCCATGTATTATTAAACCGGCTGGAGGTTTTTTACGAATATAATACTGCGTTAATGATGATACCGCAGGCTGACCTTATTAAATTTAATGTAAAAACAGGCGATACAGAAGGATTGGTGAACTATGCACTCAGTATTCAGGGAATCAGGCTGGCAGCAGTTATTATTGACAGGGGAGAAGAACGTAAAAGTTCGTTCAGAAGCAAAGGTGGTTTTGATGTAAATACATTTGCACGTAAATATTTTAACGGCGGTGGTCATTTTAATGCCGCCGGCGGGTTTAATAAAGAACCGTTGGATGAAGTGGTCATCAAATTTAAAACGGCCCTTAAAGAAAATGAAGCTCAGTTAAGCAGTTATTAATTTAAAACAATAAAAAACAATAAAAAAAATGAAACAATTATTTTATCTGTCGGCAATTTGCATATTTGTATTATCAGCCTGTACCGGCTCTTTTAAAAAGGGCGACAATGGCCTTGAGTATAAAATCATTGCTGATGGCAGCGGAAAGGCCATTGGTTACGGTAATTATATGCAGATACATATTAAACAGGTTTACAGCGGCACCAAAGACACTGTAATGATGGATTCAAGGGAGTTTATGTCACGTATCCAGGTATTGGATTCGGTAGGTACACCACTTGCTTATTTCAAGATATTAAGCCAGATGAGAAAGGGCGACAGCCTCATTATCAGGTTACTTACCGATTCTGTATTTAAAGATGCCAAACAGCCAATGCCTCCTTTTATGAAAAAAGGTAAATACCTCTACACATATGTGAAGATGGTTAACTTTTTTGAAACCAAAGACCAGGCCGATAGTGCCAACATGGCTGAAGCTAAACTTGCAAAGCCAAGAATTTTTAAAAAGCAAATGGAGGAAATTGAAAAAGACCTGGACAGTAAAAAAACACAAATTGATACTGACAGTAAAACCATTGAGGCTTACCTGGCAAAAAACAATATTAAAGCACAAAAAACCAAATGGGGTACATACGTTTCAATAACAACAGAAGGAACCGGCGATAAATTGAATAGCAATCATATAGCATCAGTAAATTATACAGGGCGTACATTAGACAGTGCTAAAGTCTTTGATTCAAATACTGATCCGAAATTTGGTGGACCTAAACCAGCATATGAAGTTAATATTGGCGAGTTGGGGGCTGTTATTCTTGGCTGGACGGATGCATTACAGCAAATGAAAAAAGGATCCAAAGCCATCGTTTTTATCCCATCATCATTGGGTTATGGTATAACCGGAAATGGCCCAAAGATAAAACCAAACCAAATCTTAATGTTTGATATGGAAGTTATTGAAGCTGTTACCGAAGATGAATATGTTGCCAAACAAAAGGCCATGCAGGAAGAAATGATTAAAAAAATGCAGGAAGGCCAGAATCAAAGCCCGCAGATGACTCCGAAGGAGCCAAACCAAAAATAAAATGATGTTTTAAGTAAAATTGCGCCCTGAATTTTTTCAGGGCGCATTTTTATATGCATTAAACAGTTTCACAGCTTCCTTTGCTTCCTTTACATCATGTACACGCAGTATGGCAGCGCCGTTTAATAAAGCCATGGTATTTAAAACCGTGGTGCCGTTTAATGCTTCTGCTGTTGTATTGCCCAGGGTTTTGTAAATGGTACCCTTGCGGGATAGCCCCACAAGTATTGGCCTGTTGGTAATTGATAATGCTGCAAGTGATTTTAAAAGCTGAAAATTATGTTCGGTGGTTTTACCAAAACCAAAACCGGGGTCTATAATAATGTCTTTAATACCGGCTTTTGTACAGGTATCAATTTTATGGATGAAAAAATTCAAAACTTCTTTAACTACATCTTCATAAACAGGATCTTTTTGCATGGTTGCAGGTGTACCCTGCATGTGCATACAAATGTATGGTACCTGTAAAGCAGCCACAGTATTCAACATCTCCCCGTCCAGATTTCCGCCGCTGATATCGTTTACAATGCTGGCCCCTGCTGCAACAGCAGCAATGGCTACCGGGCTGTTATACGTATCAACTGACAGGATCATTTCGGGGTATGCCGCATGAATATTTTCTATTACCGGCATCACCCTGTCTGTTTCTTCCTGAACAGAAATGGGTGTACTGCCCGGCCTGGTGCTTTGGCCGCCAATATCTAAAATGGCAGCTCCTTCATTGATCATTTTACCGGCAAGTGCTAAAATTTCTTCACTGTTCAGTTTTAAATGCCCCTCATAAAACGAATCGGGAGTGGCATTAATAATGCCCATTACTACCGGTTCGCCCAGGTTTACAAGTTTTCCTTTACAGTTTATGCTGTTCATCAAATCTTTTTCAATTATTTTTGAGTTAATATCACACTAAGTTACAAAGGGTGCATTTAAAATTGTCGCTTTTGTCATGCTGAGGCACGAAGCCTGTCCGACTGGCCATCCAGGCGGGCATCTCTATCTGCAATGCTTGAGTTGCTTCGTACCTCAGCATGACAATGGAGAAGAAAAGAGCGAAAAACAAAAGCGACAATTTTAAATGCACCCGTTACAAAGGCACATTGATAAATGAATACTAACCAACAATACAGCCAGGCTGTAGAAAGCTGCAAATCAATCTTTTTACAAAAAACAAAAGATTATGGTACATCCTGGCGGGTGTACCGTACCATTTCGGTTGCCGACCAGATCTACATAAAAGCAAAACGCATACGCACCATACAGGAAAACGGAGTACAAAAAATTAACGATGACATCATCAGCGAATTTAAAGGCATACTCAATTACGGCATTATCGGTTTAATACAGCTTGATATTAATGATGATGAACTGGAAGATTTGCCCTATGAAACTGTTGAGCAACTGTACAATGAAAAAGCTGCCATTGCACAACAATTAATGCAGGATAAAAACCACGATTATGGCGAAGCCTGGCGTGAAATGAGCCAGGAAAGTTTTGTGGATCTGATATTGGCAAAAATTTTACGTATCAAACAAATACTGGTTAATAAAGGTAAAACTATCATTAGCGAAGGCATTGATGCCAATTATTTCGACATCATCAATTATGCTGCTTTTGCGCTGATATTGATTGAAGAGGAAGTGCATGCTGGTGGTTAAAATTCACCCGTGTTTTTTTTATTTAGTATTTAATTTGTAATTCACATTAGATATAAATAAAGTTAGAAAAATATTAAACTGTTTTTAATTATCATTGCACTACACTGGTTGTCAGCCTGAGCTTGTCGATGGCGTATTTAATATAATACGCGGTTTTTAAAGTTTCACCGCCATCGACAAGCTCAGGCTGACAGTAAAATTATTTGTACTTTAATTATTATTAAAATCAAAAAAATACCTGGTAAAGTTTACGAACTAAATACTTAATCCTAAAAAAGATTTTAAATTATGAAACCATTAGTAAACATTGCAAGAATTTTAGTTGGTGTTTTATTTATTTTTTCGGGTTTGGTAAAAGCCATTGACCCGCTTGGGCTTGCTTATAAAATGCAGGAATTTTTTGAAGTGTGGGCTTCCGAAGGTATCATGAAAGGCATGATGCATTGGTTAAATGAACAGGCTTTAATGTTCTCCTTATTAATGATAACACTGGAAGTTGTTTTGGGCGTTGCTCTGCTGCTTGGCTGGAGAACAAAACTGGTTTCGTGGCTGTTACTTTTATTGATGTTGTTTTTTACTTTCCTTACCAGTTATGTTTTATTTAGCGGTAAGATAAAGGCCTGTGGCTGCTTTGGCGACTGTATTCCGCTTACGCCTATTCAAACTTTTACAAAAGATATTGTTTTGTTGGTATTGGTGCTGATAATATTGTTTGGAAGAAAACACATCAAACCGCTGTTTTCAAACAAAGTAAATATCAGCCTCTTTTTAATATCCCTTTTTGCTGTTTTGGCATTGCAGTGGTATGTATTAAAACATCTGCCTGTTAAAGATTGTCTGCCGTTTAAAGCAGGTAATAATATTTTAGAATTACGCAAAATGCCGAAAGGCGCCATACCTGATAAGTTTGAATATAAATTTATTTATAAAAAGAATGGAGAAAGTAAGGAGTTTGCAGTAAATGCTTTACCCGACAGTACCTGGGAATTTGTGGACAGGAAACAAATTTTGATTGAGAAAGGAAAAAATAATGAGCCGTTGATCAACGACTTCGTTTTAAAAACTGCAATGGACACTGACAGTACAGAAGCAATTCTATCCCGCCAGGGCGAATATTATTTATTATTTGTAAAAGATGTAAACCTGTTGCCTGTAGCACCAGCGGAAGATCAGCAATTTGCTGTTTTTGTCATGGAAAGAGGAAAGCAGGTGTTAGTAGTTTCGGCTGATAGAAAAAGTGCTGAAGAGCGTTACGGATCATTGGCTGTTGCAGGAAAAAAATTAAATATCCCTGTATTAGCCTGTGATGCCGTTGCTTTAAAAACAGCGGCCCGCAATAACATAACATTATATCTTATGAATGGCCCGGTTGTAAAAAGCAAATGGGGAGGTAATGATATTGAAAAGGCATTGAAATAATTAACATCCTCCTTCGCAAAAGCTACCGGGGATAAATTCAATATTCAAATATTCGATATTGAAATATATTTTAAAGAAAATTTTTTATTCATTCCTGGTACTGCTTGGCGTGGTGGTATTGGTTTTTATCATGTTCCAGGGCTTTGGCGATCCGGCACGGATGATTGCAGGACAAACCGGCGATAAAAAAACAATGGATAATATCCGCAGCGATCTATACCTCGATCAGCCCAAATGGAAACAGTTTGTTTTGTATGTAAATGATGTTTCGCCGCTTTGTGTACACAGTAAAGCGGATATTGAAAAGAAACAATTACGGGGGTTGTTTATTGGCAACAATACAAAATTCGGAATAAAAATTCCTTACCTCCGTAAAAGTTATCAAACCAAAAAAGAAGTTGGTAAAGTATTAATGGAAGCATTGCCGGGAACATTGATACTAGCAATTGCAGCCATGCTGTTTGCAACCATCATTGGTATTTTATTGGGCGTAACTGCTGCCGTTAAAAAAGGAACCTGGATGGATACGACTGCAGTTTTCAGCAGTATTGCAGGTATATCAGCACCATCATTTTTCATGGCCATTGTAATTGCCTATTTTTTTGGTGTGGTATTACATGCTTACACCGGTTTAAATTTAACCGGCAGCTGGTTTGATATTGATGAAGTAACCGGGGAAAAATATTTAAGCCTTAAAAATCTCATCCTGCCGGCATTTACTTTAGGCATCAGGCCATTGGCCATTATTACACAATTAACCCGCAGTGCCATGCTGGATGTACTTAGCCAGGATTATATACGCACGGCTTATGCAAAGGGGCTTGGCAAAAATGCCATCATTTACAAACACGCTTTGCGTAATGCACTCAATCCTGTAATAACTGCAATTACCGGTTGGTTTGCCGAGTTGCTGGCCGGTGCATTTTTTGTTGAATATATTTTTGGCTGGAAAGGCATCGGCAAAATAACCGTTGATGCCCTGGAAAAATTGGATTACCCGGTTGTAATGGGTTCGGTATTATTAAGCGCCTGTATTTTTATTATCATCAATCTTTTTGCAGATATACTGTACCGCAAAGTTGATCCCAGAATTAAATCCTTATAAGTTTTTTGCCGGGCAGGAACGCCTTTACGCCTTCCCGGCTATTAAATTATTTCTCCAGCATACCCTGGTCTACCCAATTTTTAATAATTGCTATTTCTTCTGCCGGTAATTTGTCATGCTTAAAAGGCATAAAGCCTCTTTCACCAGGATTTAATAAAACTCTTGCAAGCATTTCAGCACCAAATTTATTTGCTCCTTCATAGTTTTCAAAATCTGCTTTTCTGCCTCCTTTGGTGGGCAGGTGGCAGGGTGTACACTTTGCCTGTAGCAGTGGCACAATATCAGTGTTATATGTTGTTGATTTTGCAACCGTTTTACCCGGGCTTGCTTTTTTTGTACAGGCTGCAAAAACCGTAAGGGTTATCAGCGTTAAAACTAAAATTTTTTTTTTCATACAAGTTGGTTAAGGTTACAATTTAAAAACAAATATTGATTTGAGTATAAAATTTTATAAAAGGCAATACAGTAAAAACAACTTTTCTGTGGCCGCCGTCTGGGTTTTAACCAACGGCGAACTCCCCAACTGGCGCAGATATGCAGGGTGGGTTTTGTGTTTCAGCGTATCTGTGCCATTGAGGCTTATATTTTACAAGTAAGATTTGGCACAGATACGCCTCGCTACTTTTTCTTTGCTGCATATCTGCGCCAGATGGTTCCATTTTTTTATTTCGATTCGTGAGATTCTGTGTTAAGACCCAACTGGCGCAGATATGCAGGGTGGGTTTTGTGTTTTAGCGTATCTGTGCCATTGAGGGGTTCGTCTTTTTGTTCGCTATTTAGCTTTTGTCCCAGCATGACATTATTAATTTAACTGTGAATAAAAATTGTACTTTAGTTTTTCAATTGGGCTTCGGTTTGCCGAGCGGACGTTTTTCAAATATCCCAACATCGGCAATACCTATCGTTAGCAGCAACCTAGTAACACCTGTTTTGAAATCAAAATTTCTAAAATGAAAGCTATTCTTACATTTTTATTCTTGTTACCACTTTTCGTAAATGCACAAAGTGAAAATATTAAACTAGAGAATGGGCAAGTACTTTTTGAAAAGATTTATCAATTAGATTCAGCAGATGCAAAGAAAGTTGAGACACTGCTAACCGCTAATATTCCTCGGGTTAAGGATCTTGCTGACTTTAATAAAGCAAGTGATATTATTACTGCAAAAATTAAAAATTCATATATAGATTACAAAAAGTATGGAGGCAAATGGGCAAATACATCAGTTTATCTAAATCATCCATTCTTTTGCGATATATCAATAATATGGAAAGACAATAAATATCGAGTCTCTGTTACAAACATGTATTTTAATGTTTCTGGTACGATTGCAAAACTATCTGAGATTATAACCAGAAATAAAGGCACAGAATTAGACAATTCCAAAATAACAGTTCGAGCACTTCATTATATCGACAGCTATATGTCTGATCTTTTCAAAATTAATATAACAAATAACGGAGATTGGTAATTTAGAACTCAACATTATGTCGAGCCTTTATTAAGGTTGAGGCTTTATGATTTCTAAGTTAATTTCATACTTTTCATTTATGTAATGTCTCAAGGTTTTTCTAATTAAATTCTCCACGGAAATGAAGTAACCATAACTATTTGCCTCTGCGAACATTTTTACTCCTATTCCTGCAAACGGAGGTACATTTTGCAATACCAAATTTTGGGGAGATGTTACTTCACCTGTCGATAATGTGCCAGTAACAAAACTTCCAATATGCCCTTTCAAAACTCTTGATGAATCGGAATGAAAAAACCCGTCTCTGAATCTCTCTTTGTAAATTAGAAATAATTTCAATTCATCCTCATTTATCACTCCTTCTTTTTTACACTCTTGTAAAGTTTGTTCGAGACTAAGATTTTTATACTTTTTTAAAGCTGGAGCAAAATCTTTTTCAATTGTAGTTAAATCTTTAATGAAAGTAAATCCGCTCATTTTATAGATCAAAACTTCTTTGCAATATCTTTCCAACAACATATTAGTTAGCAAAATACAAGCATGGTCTGATCCATTTACAAAACACTTTCCAATCTCATCTCTAATAAAATCGATCTCTGGTAGTGCATACCTTACAGAAAATATTTCCTTAATTTTTAAATACCTTTCATTTGCTGCTAAAGTAACAACACCAGCAAATAATAGCATCTCTTTTACTGTATTATCAAGTTCCTTATTTTCCATACAAGCAATTTACTTCTTATTATGCCGCCGCAGGTAAGCCGTTTGCATTGCCGCCGTCTGGGTTTTAACCAACGGCGAATCAGGGAGTATAAATACTCATCAGCCAAATTTTATTTATTGGGTATTGATTAGTTAATATGATTATTCATTATAGTGGTAATTAATTTTAAAGTAGATTGCCATTTAACTCTGCTGCGCCGCTGGTTAAAACCGATAGTTATCGGCACAGGCGGCGGCAACAGCTCAAAGTAACATTGCTTACTTACGGCGGCAGAAATCCAGCACCTCAAAATATTAATTAGCCAAAATTAGTGGGGGTACAATTTTAAAAGCGATTAGGTTTATCTTTGCATCCTAAAAAAAATAAATGAAAGAAGTGTATATTATCTCGGCAGTGAGAACTGCAATGGGCAGTTTTGGCGGTTCATTAAAAGGATTTACAGCCACTCAGTTAGGTGCAGTTGCTATTAAAGGCGCATTGGAAAAAGCAGGTGTTAACCCTGATGCTTCGGCAGGCTCAGCAGTTAATGATGTGTTGATGGGTTGTGTAATGCAGGCCAACCTGGGGCAGGCCCCGGCACGCCAGGCAGCAAAGTTTGCCGGTTTACCCAACGAGGTAAATTGTACAACCATTAATAAAGTTTGTGCCAGCGGCATGAAAGCCATTGCACAGGCTGCACAAAGTATTTTGCTGGGCGATGCTGATATAGTTGTTGCAGGAGGGATGGAGAGTATGAGTAATGTACCTTTTTATGTTGACAGCATGCGTTGGGGAAACAAATACGGTAACACACAATTAATAGATGGCCTGGCAAAAGATGGGCTTACTGATGTGTATGATGGCAAGGCGATGGGCAATGCTGCTGAGCTTTGTGCCTCAACCTGCGGAATAACCCGTGAAGAGCAGGATGCATTTGCAATAGAAAGTTATAAGCGCAGTCAGGCTGCCATAGAAACCGGCAAATTTGATAATGAAATTGTACCCGTAGCTATACCGCAACGCAAAGGTGATCCGGTTTTATTTGCAAAAGATGAAGAACCTTTTAATGTTAAGTTTGATAAGATACCGGAGCTGAAAGGCGCTTTTCAAAAAGACGGTACAGTAACAGCAGCTAATGCTTCAACCATGAACGACGGTGCAGCAGCACTGGTATTAATGAGTAAAGAAAAAGCCGATGAACTGGGATTAAAACCTATCGGAAAAATACTGAGTTATGCTGATGCAGAGCAGGCTCCGGAATGGTTTACCACAACTCCTGCATTAGCAGTGCCCAAAGCTGTTGCAAAAGCAGGATTAAAAATGGAAGACATTACATACTGGGAACTTAACGAAGCATTTGCAGTTGTTGGAATAGAAAACAGTAAGCGTATGAAGTTGGATCCTGCAACAGTAAATGTAAACGGCGGTGCAGTTTCTCTTGGTCATCCTTTGGGTTGCAGCGGCGCAAGAATAATTGTAACACTGCTGAATGTTTTAAAACAAAATAATGCTAAGTATGGCGCTGCCGGTATTTGTAATGGTGGGGGTGGTGCCAGTGCTATGGTTATTGAAAATGTTTAAAGTTGTGTATTTGGGCGTTAAGAAATAGGAACCTAATTTTAATTTGGAAAGGATCAATTAGGCACTAATCTATAAAATAGCTTTAAGTATGAAAACACTTGAAATACAAATTGATGATACTACTAATCCAAAATCCCTATCGGATATTTTATCAAAAAATAAACTTACCAGTGGAGATACACTACTCTTAAAGAATTCTAAAATTGATGAGGCCGGTTTTGCAGTAGTATGTTTAATGGTTATAACTTTTATTGCTGTTTGGTTTGCAAACAAAACCAAAAATGCTTATGCAGATAAATTGCTCGATAATATTTTTAAAGATAAAACTATAGAAGATATTGAAGCAGAAATGTTGAGAGAATACGGAATAACAATAAAAATCGAGCAAAAACAGGAGCAGCAAAGCTGGTATCAGCTTGGTAGAAATACACTTGAAAATTCTTATGGATCAAATGAGCCTGATTACGAATCACTGATTTTAAAAGAACCTAATCCAGACTATATTAAAAATGAAGGCATCTGATATCGCTCTTACCATTTTGCCGCAGGATGATAAGAGAAAACGCAGGCCGGTACTTATTATTTCTCAAATGCCTGGATACGGTGATTTCCTCGTATGTGCCATCAGCACTCAATTACATCAATTTACAAAGGATTTTGATTTGATTTTAGAAAAGAATGATTCTTCTTTTGCTGAAACCGGACTTTTAGAAAACAGCCTGATCAGGCTAAGTAACCTGGCTATAATTCCCAAACAGGATATTGTAGGCGTAATTGGTAAGATCGAAATAGCTAAGTTTAATTTTCTTATTACAAACCTCACCACACATCTGCTAAAAAAAGAATAGCCTTTAAATATCTGCTATTTGCTTATCTGCATCCGATAGAATAAATTTGCTCCCGATAACAATCGGGATTAACAAAAAAAGATAAAATTATACAAATGCGACAAATTGCCTTTAGAGAAGCACTTAGAGAAGCCATGCAGGAAGAAATGCGTAGAGATGAACGTGTTTTTTTAATGGGAGAGGAAGTAGCCGAATACAATGGCGCATATAAAGTAAGCCAGGGCATGCTGGATGAGTTTGGTGAAAAAAGGATTATTGATACACCCATTGCAGAGCTTGGATTTACAGCGATTGCGGTTGGGGCAGCACAAAATGGCCTGCGCCCCATTGTTGAATATATGACCTGGAACTTTGCTGTACTTGCCTTGGATCAAATATTAAATACGGCTTCTAAAATGCTGGCAATGAGCGGGGGACAGGTTGGCTGTCCGATTGTTTTCAGGGGGGCAACAGGTAGTGCCGGCCAGCTTGGGGCCCAGCATTCTACTTCTTTTGAGGCCTTGTATGCTAATATCCCGGGGTTAAAAGTTATCTCAGTTTCTAACCCATACGATGCAAAGGGCTTACTGAAAAGTGCTATACGTGATGATGATCCGGTTATTTTTATGGAAAGTGAAGTAATGTATGGCGAAAAAGGAGAAGTACCGGAAGAAGAATACCTGTTACCAATCGGCAAAGCATTTATAAAAAGACCGGGCAAGGATATAACGATTGTTTCATTCAATAAGATGATGAAAGTTGCTCTTGGCGCCGCAGAAGAATTAGCCAAAGAAGGTATTGAAGCCGAAGTTATTGACCTGGCAACTATCCGTCCAATGGATTGGTTTACCATTTTAGAAAGTGTAAAAAAGACAAACAGGCTTGTAATAGTAGAAGAGCAATGGCCGTTTGCTTCTGTATCTTCCGAAATTACTTACCGCATACAAAAAGAAGGTTTTGATTATTTAGATGCGCCCATCCGCAGGATAACCTCTGCTGATGCGCCTATGCACTATGCGCCAAATCTTGTTGCAGCTTATTTACCGGATGTGCCAAGAACAGTTAAGCTGGTTAAGGAAGTGATGTATTTGAAGAAATAAACTGTAGGGTGAGTCACCCCCTAAAGGGTGGCTCACCCGGTAATAAATCACAGGCTTCTTGCCATGTTTTGCACTGTTCTCTATAAATTTTTCAGTTGCTAAAATAATCAAATGGGTGAGCCACCCTAACGGGGTGACTCACCCTAGCCAAAACCCGGGCGTAATTATATTGTTTTCTATTTAAAAACAACAATAACTCCTGCATTTGTGTTTTACATTTGTGTTGAAACAGCTACGCATGTCTTACAAATCATTAGAAGAATGTTTACTTGACCTTGAAATGAAAGGTCAACTCATCCGCATTAAAGAAGA
This sequence comes from Chitinophagaceae bacterium, assembly GCA_031417255.1. Classification (GTDB taxonomy): domain Bacteria; phylum Bacteroidota; class Bacteroidia; order Chitinophagales; family Chitinophagaceae; genus Ferruginibacter. The sequence goes on along the minus strand of JANOVD010000001.1, from coordinate 576 downwards.
GGTTGATCCTTATCTTGAAATGGCGGCCATTCACCTGCGTGTGCATGAAGCCGGAGGGCCTGCTTTGCTGTTTGAAAATGTGAAAGGCAGTAACTTCAGAGCCGCATCCAATATTTTTGGAACATTGGAACGAAGTGAATTTATTTTCAGGGATTCCCTTAAAGTGGTGCAGCAATTGATAGAACTGAAAAATGATCCGGTAAAAGCTTTCAAACATCCAATCAAAAATTTCAAAGCAGGTTTAGCAGCACTAAAGGCATTACCGCTAAAAAATCCGATTAGCAAACCTGTTTTATTTGAAGAAATAAAAATTTCTGATCTTCCGCAAATACAACACTGGTTAAAAGACGGCGGCGCATTTGTAACCATGCCACAGGTTTATACGGAAGATCTGGATAAGCCCGGGATCATGCATGCAAACCTGGGTATGTATCGCATTCAGTTATCAGGTAATAATTATGAACTGAATAAAGAAGTTGGACTGCATTACCAGTTGCATCGTGGTATTGGTGTTCATCAAAACAAAGCTAATAAAAAAGGCTTGCCGCTAAAAGTAAGTGTGTTTGTTGGTGGGCC